>DKBC01000088.1:386-14467 GCA_002451065.1 Betaproteobacteria bacterium UBA6910 | reverse complement strand
CATGACCGTGGGCCCGCGCCTGCACGCCGCGGGCACCCTGGCCCGGCTGCGGTACCAGACCCTGGACGAGAACGGCGAGCTCCTGGAGCAGTGGGAAGTGCGGGCCCTGGTGCCGGGAATCGGCAACGGCGAGGGCCCGCTGTGGCGCGACCCCTGCGGCGCCGCCTGCCGGGCCGAGCTCGAGCGCGGGGACGCCGTGCGGCTGCTTCGCAGCGGCGACGCCGGCATCGCCGAGGAGTGGGTCCTGCGCATGCCCGCCGGCAGGGCCTTCGACCTGCGGCCCGCGCCGCTGCGCACCCAGGACATTCTCGACGACAGGCCCCGGGAGATTCCGCTGACCTCGGTGCGCGCGGGAGAGCGCACCATCCCGCGCCCCGCCCGGATCCTCGTCACCCTGGTGGAAGCCTGCGCCGCCACGGTGCGGGTCGGATCTTCCACCGCCCTGGATTTTCCCGACGGCGCGCACATCCCCATCCCCCGGGGCTTCAAGACCACCCGCTGGGTCCAGCTCGAGGGCTGCGGCCGCCTCGCCAGGCTGCCCGCGCCGCCGGAGCGGCCCCGCATCCACGCCCGGGCCGAGATCCCGGAGACCCCGGACCTGCGCGCCATCGCCCTGCGCCGCGCCACCGGCACCGGCCACGCGGACCTGAAAGTGGACGAAGCCTGGCTGCGCCAGCACGGCGCGCCGATCAACTTCCGCGTCGAAACCCTCTGCCGCTTCGACGCGGGAGAGGGCGCGTGGCGGCGGCTTCCGGACCCCGACCCGGGCCGCTCCTGGCGGCTGGAGCCGCGGCCCTGGGACGCCGCGCGCCCTGAAGACCGCGTCGCGTTTGCCCTGCCCCGGGATGTCGCCCTGTTCTGGGTGCGCTGGAGCGAGCAGAACGAAGGCAACAAGTCCTCCCGCGGCGTGCGCCGGCGCGACGCCCTGGCCGTCTCCGGCCCGGTGCTGTGCAACGACGTCCACCTCGGTCCGGCGCCCGAGGGCCAGGTCGCGGCGTGCGNNTCCCTTCGCCGACCATGCGGAAGCGCGGTTCGTTCCCGCGCCCGAAGCGGCCTGCGGGAACTGCGCCGGCCCGGATGACCGGGATTGCGTCCGGGGCGAGGCGCGCATCTCGGGCTCATAGCGTTTACTCGGGGCGCGCCGCCGGACTGGAGCCCCTGGCATTCTCTTGAGGGTCCGCTGCCGGAATCCGGCCCCCTGGAGTTCCCCCTACGCCGAAGCCATTGAGATTCCCTTGAGGTCGGGACTCGGCCCGTCGCTCTGCTCCCTTCTTCGTCACCAGGCCCCACGACGGGAGCATGCCGTCGTCCCGGCGTTCCCCCTTTCTGGCCTGTGCCCGTGCGAGCGATCCCGAAATAGCGGCTGGCGCCATGCCCGCGAAGAATGCGCCGCGCCCGAAGCACGTTTCGGGGAATCAGCCCCAAGTTGTCCTGCTGGCGAAGTTTGGTTCGCGGATATCGCCCGATCGGAAGCGAATTCGGGTTGGCACGATTGATGCGGTACCCATATCCGAAACAAACCCGCGCCCGGGGGCAGGACCCAGGAGCGCCGGAGTTTGGCGGCGCCAACTCAACCCGGAGAACCGGATGCCCGACCGTTACACCGAAGATTCCCCCCGCGACTCCCTTGAATTCGAGGATTCCGGTGTGTCCTCTGATGCGATGCCGGACAGACCCTTTGGAGAAGGCGCGGAAATGGAACTCGCCGCCCGCCTCCTGGAGGTCAGCGACGAGCCCGGGCTCGAGCGCTTTCTTGGAAAACTCATTTCCAGGGCCGCAAGGGCCGTCGGCGGCGTCCTGCCCCGCGGCACAGGTTACACCTTGGCCCGGATTCTGAAGTTCGCGGTGTCCAGGGCGCTGCCGAATCTGGGTCGTCCGATTCCATCCCTGCTCGGTGACCTCGCACGTGTGGCGCAACGGGTGCCCGCGACCCGCGTCGGCCGTCTGTTCGGCCTGGAGCTCGAGGGGATGAGCCCGGAGGACCAGGAGTTCGAGGTTGCCCGGCGGGTCGTGCGCTTCGCTGGCGCGGCGGCGGCGCGGGCGGCCCGCGCTCCTTCCCGTGCGAAGCCCGGTGCCATCGCCCGCCGCGCGGCCATGGCCGCGGCCGGGCGCCACGCGCCGGGCCTTGCAGCTTCAACGGCGCCACCCGCAGCCGGCAGTCCCGCGCCCGAGGGCCGCTGGCTTCGGCGGGGTCGCCATGTCGTTATTGTCAATTGCTGACCGTGAGGACGGTCGCCCAACCAGCCCTTTGAACAGGAGAACGCCATGCATGATATCGACCGCACCCAGACCGAATTTTCGTCGCAAGTCGACGAATCCGAGTTCGAAGCCGACCAGTACGAACTGGACGAGTTCGAAATGGACCAGGGCGAGACCGGCGATTACGAGTTCGAGCAGGAGCTCGACGCCGGGGAATTCGAAGGCCCGTTCAGCGAAGCGGAGGAGATGGAGTTGGCGACCGAGCTGCTCTCGGTGTCCAGCGACGCGGAACTGGACCAGTTCCTGGGCAAACTGTTCAAGCGCGCCTGGCGGGGCTTGCGCAAGGTCGGCCGTTTTGTCGGCCGGGCCGTGCGCCCCCTGGGGGGGATGTTGAAGGGCGTCGCCAAGAAGCTGTTGCCGGTGGCCGCCGGAGCGGCGGGAACCTTTTTCGGGGGTCCCGCGGGCGGCGCGCTAGGCGCCAAGCTCGGCTCCCTCGCCAGTTCAGCCCTCGAGATGGAGATGGAGGGCATGGACATGGAGGACCAGGAGTTCGAGGTGGCGCGGCGATTCGTGCGGATTGCGGGAGCAGCGGCCAGGAATGCCGCGCAGGCCCATCCGGCGGCGGATCCCCAGGTGCTGGCCAAGAGGGCGGTCATCTCGGCGGTCAAGCGGCATGTTCCGAACCTTCCCTCCGTGGCGCCCGGGGCGGTTCCCGTCGGGCGCGGGTACGGCGGCCGCACGGGCCGCTGGGTGCGGCGGGGAAGCAAGATCGTCCTGCTCGGTGTCTAGAACCCGTCCATGGCGTCCGCACACCGGCACCTCGACCTGGAGGCTCGGGCCTTGCTGACGCGGCTTGATCTGGTGAAGCCGTTCGCCCTGCACGAGACGATGGTGCCGGCGGCCAATGTTCCGCTGCCGGCACAGGTGGCGGTAGAGCGGTTCCTGATGGACGGCCGCAAAGCGGTGCGCGCCATGATCCGTGGTTTTCGCGTGTGGTTGCGCCAACCCGGCGGCCAGAGGGCGAGCGCCGCCCAGGCCCAGCGGCGATTCTCCCTGGTGCGTTTGCGCTTCAACGCCGCGCTGACGCAATTCGACATCTTCGCCGACGCGTTCTCCCAGCGCAGCGAGCACGACACCGGCACCTGGCTTTCCGGCCTGGACGTGGCGGCCGCGGACGCCTTGGCCCTGCCCGGCTACTACGACGCCCCGCCCCTCGTCTGCTACCTGGACCGGGGCCTGGGCGCGGCCATCCGCCGGGCGCGGACCCGCCTCCCCGGCGGTGCGCGCAATCCGGTGGCCATCGTTCGCATACCGCGCGAGCGGATGGTCGGCAGCGGCATCGCGTCCTCCCTGATTCACGAAGTGGGCCATCAGGCCTCGGCGCTTCTGGGCCTCATCGAATCCCTGCGTCCGGTGCTGCGTGGCCTGCAAAGCTCCGGGCCGGGCGGCTCCATGTGGCAGCTCTGGGAGCGTTGGATCTCCGAGATCCTGTCGGACTTCTGGTCGGTTGCGCGCCTGGGGATAGCGGCAACCACCGGCCTTATGGGCGTGGTGAGCCTGCCGCCGGCGTTTGTCTTCCGCATCAACCTGGACGACCCCCATCCCTTCCCCTGGATTCGCGTCAGGCTCTCCTGCGCCATGGGCGACGCGCTCTATCCCCATCCCCAGTGGGGCCGGTTGAGCGCCCTGTGGGCGTCGTTCTATCCGCCGGAGACGCTGGACAACGCCAGGCGTGAACTGCTTGGCAGGCTCGAGGCCAGCATGCCGGGGTTCGTTGCGCTCTTGCTCAACCACCGACCGAAGGCCCTGCGCGGCGCGTCGCTGCGGGAAGTCATGGACACTGACCGCCGGCAGCCGGCCCGGTTGGCTGCATTGCGCGAAACCTGGCGGCGCGCGCCGAATTTAATGGCGCGCACGCCGCCGACGCTCGCCTTCGCCGTCATCGGGCAGGCCCGGGCCGACGGCGTGATGACCCCCGAGGAGGAGAGCCGCCTCGTTGCCGGGCTGCTGAGGCATTGGGCCTTGCGCAGCAACCTGAACGCATCCGCCGCGTGCGCCGAAGTGTCGGCGCCCCGGCCATTTGCTCCCGCCACTTAATCTGGTTTTACAAGGAGGTAATCATGTCGAACGGCAACCTGTCGGAAACAACGGGAATCGGCCACATCGATCCCGGACCCCCGGTAACGCGAGTAACCCTGACGCCCTCGGTCGGAAAAGAGACATCCGACCAGGCGCTCTGGGTCGCCATCCGAAACCGCAGCAAGTCCATAGGGTTCAAGCAGTACAGCAATTTCATAAAGGCGGTGCTGTGCGACGAGACGTCCCCCCAGCATCGGGGCACCTGCAAGGGCGAGAACGACGAGACCAAGATCGGATCCCCGCCGCTGGGCGAGCGCAGGAACGAGCTCGCGAATCGCCCGTCCCTCCAGGGCGTCGACGCCTATCAGTTGCTGCGTCTCGCCACGGAAGTGTTCCTGCTGCTCCAGGCAGGCATCGTCAAGATTGAAAACGGCAAGGCCAAGCTGCTCGATCCCCAGCTCGTGGAGCCCACCGAGGAGACGCCGCGCTTCGCCGACCCGGCCACGTTCTCCAGGATCGAGACCCTGCTCGCCAGCTACTTCGGTGGGGACTCGCGCCTGCCGTACTTCTCCCGCGTCCTCGAAGCGCTGCCGGAGCTTGACGAGGGGCTTCCCTACTGCGAGGTGATCCTCCAGCATCGCCTCAGCTGCCCCTCCCTGATCGAGCTCATCTGGTCCTATTGGCACGAGGAGGGGTTGCTGGTTCAAACCATGAACGCCATCGCGCTGCGTTTCCAGAACCGGCGCGGCCCGGGCGATCGGGATCCCCTCGCGCATCTCGAGCTCGATCCCCTGCGGCCCCTCAACAACCTGCTCTGGGGGTTCATCCAGAATGAATTCAACAGGCTTACCGTGGCGCGCCGCGCCTACGAGTACGACCACCACTACGGCCTGTCGCTTTACGGCAAGGCGGCGCCTCGCCTGCGCTCGGCGGACAGCCGGTCCAAGTTCCTGGAAGGCTTCCACAACCTTCTCAATCTCGCGGCGCAGTTCTACCGTGACGACTCCGACACCACCGTGGTCGCCAACGGCTTCCCGCTGTTGAATGCCCTCAAGGAGGTGCACCTGTCCCTGGCCGAGGGGGCCCACAACCAGTTCGGCGACTTGCCCTGGACCGCGCGCGTGGAAATGCTGATCCAGCAATGGCTCCTCGCCCGGCCGGAGATGAAGGAGTTTCTGCGCGGCCGCTACATGGTCCCCTACCACGAGGAATGGATGGGTCAGGTGGACGCCATGAAGCGCCTCCAGGGATGGTCGGACGTCACCATCACCCACTTCAACGAGCTCGCCGTGTTCGGCGAGCAGATCCTGCTTTCGGTGCGGTATGGCGACTGGAGCAACGTGAACATCGAGGACCAGGCCAAGAACTGGGCGCGCTACTGGAAGCCGGAGGCTCAGAGCTACATCCATTCCTACCGGGCCGCCACCGGGGTGGACCTCACGGTGCAGCCGGTGGACCATGCTCCGCCGTGGGTTCACCTGAAACGCCAGGAGCAGGAGACTCGAAAGGCCCGGCGGTGAGCTGCGACGACCGTGCTCGATTTCAGTTCGGCTCTGTATCTGGGGCTTCGGCACCCGAGCAGCGCACTGCCGCCCTGGGAGCGGCTCACAACCGGGCGGCCGGCTGCCCTGGGCGAACCCCCGGCTGCGCGTGCCGTGGCACGGCGCCTGGCCCGGCTGGTGGGGTGCGCGCATGCGGTCCTTGCTCCCTCCACGCTGCACGTGTTCTGGGACCTGCTCGGGCTGCTCAGCAAGGAACGGGTCGCCATCTATCTCGACGCCGGCAGCTATCCGATCGCCCGCTGGGGGGTCGACCGGGCGGCGGCGCGCGGTACGCCTGTGAGGCGTTTCCCGTCGCACGATGCCGGCAGCCTGGAGTCTCTGGTGCGGCACGGCGCTTTGCAGGGATTGCGGCCCATCGTGGTGACGGACGGACTTTGCCCGGCCACGGGCCAGCCCGCGCCCGTCGCCGCCTACCTGGAGGCGACCCGCAGGTTTGAGGGGTACCTGGTCATGGACGACACCCAAGCGCTGGGCATTCTCGGCGCCCAAGCCGGGCCGGGGATTCCCTACGGGCGCGGCGGCGGCGGCACGCTGCGCTGGGCGGGAGCGAGCAGCGCCAACGCCATCGTCGTGAGCTCCCTGGCCAAGGGCTTTGGCGTCCCCGTGGCCATGCTGGGCGGCGACGAGGCACTAGTGCGCCGCTTCGAGGAGGAGAGCGAGACACGCGCGCACTGCAGCCCGCCGTCCGCGGCGGTCGTGCTCGCCGCCGGGAGCGCCCTTGCGCTGAACACCGCGCACGGCGACACCCTGCGCCGGCGCCTGCTGCAGCGGGTGCGGCAGTTCCGTGCCGGGTTGGTGCGGCTTCGGCTCGCGGCCAACGGCAACCTGTTCCCGGTGCAGACGTTGATGCCCGCGCCGTCCGTCGATCCCGTCGGGCTCCACAAGGGGCTGCGCGACCGGGGCGTCTACACCGTCCTGCACCGGGCGCGCGCCGGGCAGGACCCGCGGATGAGCTTCATTTTCACTGCGCGCCATTCGGCACGGGACGTCGAAGTCTTGCTGGATCTGCTTGCCGAATTCGTGTGGTCTCCGCAAGCGGAACACTCATGGGGGTGACCTATGCCATGTCCTGATTGTCAGCGCAAAAGCAAAGCGGCGCATTTCCCCTTTGCACCCGGAGTTCCGGAGTTCGACGTTGGGGAATTCGAGCAGACCGGCCCATTCTTCCAGGGTGGCCCGGCCGGGGAGTTCGAATTCGGACCGGACGCGTTGGAAACAGCAATTGACCCGTGGGCGGAACTCGTCGGCGAGTTCGAGAGCAAGCCGTCCCGGTCTCCCGGCGGCAAGACCTGCCAGTCGTATCAAAGGGGCGAGGTCGCCAAGTCGAGAACGTTGAGGGGACATCTGCCATCCGATGTCATCGAGCATGCACGTGGTCTCTTGATCGCCGACTTCGGTGTCGACTGGCGGACCCCGAAAGCCACCGTCAAGAACGAGCCGTTACTCCGGGATTGGCTCAAGACCACGATCGCCGTGGTGCGCGCCAATCCGAGCACCCGGATTCGCATCATCGGCCTCAGCGATTGCGTCGGCAGGGAGCGCAACAACAGCTTGCTGCGGCGCGGCCGGGCGAGGCGGGTCTACCAGCTGCTCGCCCGCCTCGCGGGACGCGGCTCCCAGTGGAGCGCCCTCAAGAAGCACATATCGTTCGTGGGTGCCGCGCCGGGCGGGGATTATGTCGCCGACAACGCCACCGTCGAGGGACGCGCCAGGAACCGGGGAGTGCTCATCGAGTCCTCGCGGACCGTCACGTTTGACGCGGACGATGTCACCGTCACATTGCCCGACACCATCCCGCGGATTGTCAGGCGCGGGCTCGAGCTGATAAAGCGCCCGGACCAATGCGGCCTCCGGATTACCCGCTACCAGCAGCAGCGCATGCAATGCATCCTGACGCGCCTGAGCCAGCCGGGGGTGGATGACCGGTATCTGACCGGACAGGGCATCCTCGATTTCATGAATCTTCGCCACCTTTACCCGAATGAGCCGTACTACGCGCGGGCGACCCAGTGGCTGCTGCCGGATTTCGTGGTCAGGTCAAGAAAGAAAAGAACGGACCGGGAAATCTGCAACACGCTGGTGCGAATCGATCAGGACATCATCGACGGCCGCCATCTCATCAACCGCTATTACGCCACCCACGGGGCCGCGACGCCCGCACGGATACAGCGCCTGCGAGACTGGGTCGCCAGGAAGCAAAACGACGATCGCAGCATCTATAGCTGCTACAAATGACTGCACACCGCTCGAGGCCGCAATTGGACCGGTCGGCCATGGCAGGATACGGAGCGATGGGAACGGAGTCCGCCGGACGGCTTGCCAAGCGGGCGCGCGCGGGAGATTCGTAACCGTTCCGGCCTAGGAAGGGAAATCAAGCATGAATCCGAGTGCTATTTGCGCGTCCCGCCGGAAACGGGCTCAGTCCCTCCTCGATGATCACGGGCCCGGTCCGGATCTGTTCCCCGAGTGGGATCCCGAGTCCCTTTTCGCCTCCGACTTCGAAGCAGCCGTTCCGCTCCTGGACTGGGCAGAGGAATTTGGCGACACCGAGCTGGGCGGCGCCGCGCCGAGCTGGGCCGCCCATTCCTGCCGGCCCGGGGAAGGTCCGCCCGCACCCCTCCCGGATCCCGAGGGCAGGGGTCTTCACCCCCTGGTCTACCGGGGCGTGTCGCGGCGACGCTCGCGCAATCCGGCCGCCGGCGACGCGCAGCGTCTGCTCAATCGATTCCTGCACCAGCTTGCCCGGGGGAGCTTCCCTTGCCGGTCCGACCTGTCGTCCGCCGACCGGGCGGCGCTGGCGCGCATGGGTGACGACCTGCGGCGGCGCGGTCAGTATCCCCTCACCGTTGACTGCCGCTTCGGTACCTCGACGCGGATCGCCACCTTGATGTTTCAACGTTGTGTCTTTCCGGACCGGCGTGCCTGGGACGGAAAGATCGGTCCGCGCACCTGGGCGAAGCTGGAGCTCCTGAGACCTCATGGTGGAACGGTTGCGCCGCCCCGCCCGACACCCGCGCCGCCTCGCCCATCGGTGACCACCGGTTTCCTGCCGTCGATTCACGGTTTCCGCTTCGTCAACAGCTTCACCCTGCCCCCGTCCATCACCGGGCCGCTCGCGCGCCTCCGCATTCCGGTCGGGAGCGGAGGGTACGGCCTGTGCGGTGGCATGTCGTTTCTGGCCGGGGACTACTTCCTCTTCGGCGTCCCGGTCCCGACCACGGCGACCGTACCCCCAACCGGGAGCACCCTCTACAACAAGCTGGTCCGGCGCCAGCTCGACTCCCTCAAGCTCAATATCTCTTCGGCATTGCGGGGCTTCGGGGGGCCCGTGCTCAAGTTCCACCGCTGGATGGGGTTGCCCGATCGCGGCCCCGGCAGCGTGGCGGAACTGACGGCGCCGGAACTTGGGACCGTCGCGAGCAGCCTTGGCCACCGCCGCATCGTGATGCTGGGCCTGGTCCTGGTGTCACGATCCACCGGGGCTCTGACCGATAACCACCAGGTCCTCGCATACGGCATCACGGTGCGCTCGGCGAAGCGCTACGAACTGCATGTCTACGATCCGAACTATCCGCGCCGCGACGACATCCGCCTGGAGGTAAGACTGGTAGGGCGGGAGGCGGTTACCACGCAGCTCGTCGGATCGACCCGCAGGCCTGTTCGCGGATTCTTCGTCATGCCCTACGGGGCGGTTCGACCTTAGCGCAAATGACGTCGTGCGTTCGGAATCCTCGCCAAAGAAAACCGTCAACGCTTAATCCTTAGGTCGGAGGTGAATCATGTACAGAGAAGCCGATCTTGACTCCGAGTCATTCGATTCCGTCTTTGAATTCGGTGACGAGCTGGAGGCCTTCGAGGAGCTCGGGGAAGAAGAATTCCTGCCGGAATCCGAGACATTCGATCCCATGGCCATGGAGCTGGCTAATGACGAATGGAATCCGGAGGTGGGCCGCGCCGGCTCCGATAACGTCCGTTGGGTGCAGTCCTCCCTGAACCGGATTCTCGGCCTGAACCTGGCCGTGGACGGCGTCATGGGGCCCAAGACCCGCAGCGCCATACGCAGCTTCCAGAGCAAACAGGGGCTGACCGCCGACGGCGTGGTGGGCCCGAACACGACCCGGGCGCTGATCGCCGCCGGCGCGCCGTCCCCACCCGCCGGAGGGGCGCGCGCGGCGCAACCGGCGGCATGCCCGCCGCGGCCGGTGTTCGTGGACTGCCCGCCGCCGGGCTCGGTGCCGGACGAAAGGCTCGACGGATTTGCCTTCAACAAGACCGGGCTGGATCGCCGGCGCCACCTGCCCGCCCTTGCCGGCCTAGCGCGGCGCATCGCTGGGAGCCAGCGGGCGGGGAAGGCCGTGCGCACGGTGCTTATCGCCGGCCACACGGATCCCGTGGGATCGGACGATTACAACTTCGAGCTGGGCTGGCGCCGCGCCCGGGAAGTGTTGGGCGAACTCTGCCGGGCCTTGGAGCGGGAGAGCCCGGGCCTCAGCGCGCGCCTTCGATTCGAGCTCACCAGTTGCGGTGAACGGCAGCCCAAGGCATCCGCGTCCAGCAGCCGGCGCGTCGAGATATTCCTGCGCACCGGGTTGCCGGGCTCCCTCAAACCGGTTCCGCCGGACCATAGCTTCTGCGGCGTTCCCGCCAACGCGGCCAACACCCAGAAGGAGCTCGAGTATGAGATGGAGGAGCTGGAGCGCTCCGCCCGTGTCCAGCGCCCCCAGCCCCGCCTCTGCCTGTACCAGAACAGCTCGACCTCCAGCCACCGCAACCACTTCCGATGCCAGGCCTCGCGCTGGGCGCGCCGAATCGCCGCCTACGGCTCACCGAATGCCGCCCGATGCCCGCGGCGCGTGGGACCGACCCTCTATGACAGCGGCGCCGACATCATCGGGGCCATCGACGCGGCGCGCCGCTGCTCGCGCCGGCTGGTCGAGACGGTGCATGTGTTCAGCCATAGCGGCTCCTATGGCGTGTTCGGCTCGCTCAGCGGCGGGAGCGTGGGCCTTTATTCGGGCGCGCTGGACGCGGCGTCTCGGACGAACGGGGGACGAATCGTCGCGGATGTGCCTGCCGCCAGCCTCTCGCAAAACGTGGTGTTCGTCCTGCACGGATGCAACACGGCGTCGGGAACCGACAACTTCGCCCGGGCGCTGTATCAACATCTCGCGGCGACGTTGCGCAATCCCCGGGTCTACGGCCACCCCAACAGCGGGTGCGCGGGCCGCGACAACAGCTGGCGCGAGTACTCGGGGCGCTCACCGAATGGCCGGCGCAGATCCAGCATCGCGCCCCATTACAGTGGCAAGGGCTGCTGCAGTTGAGGGCGCTGGCGGCAATGGAACCGTGGTCTGGTTAAACCGCCTGGCCGGCGCGCCGGTTGCGCGGCGGGCGCGCCCCGTGGGTCGGCCCTGGCGGCGCTCGGCGCAATCATGCCTTGGCCCGGACCGAAGTCTCCCGTGATCATCGACTGCCACTGCCATGCCGGCATCGGCGACGGCCTCACCGGCCCCTGGGACACCCGGGCCCCGCTCGGGAAATATCTCCCGCGCGCGGCGCAGGCCGGAATCAACCGCACGGCCCTGTTTGCCGCCTTCCACTCCGACAATGCCGCCGCCAACCGCGAGGTCGCCCGCATCGTGACCCGCAATCCCGGTCGCTTTTATGGTTTCGCCTTTGTCGACCCGAAGCGCGACCGCGGCCGGGTGTTTCGGCTCCTGCGGACGGCGGTCGAGGAGTACGGCTTCGTCGGGGTCAAGGTGCACCGCCACGACGCGCGCATCACCCGCGAAGTGTGCGAGGCGGCGCGAGCGTTCTCGCTGCCGGTGCTCTACGACGTGATGGGCGAGGTGTCCGTCTGCGAGCTCCTGGCCCAGGAGTACCCGGACGTGAACTTCATCATTCCCCATCTCGGCAGCTTTGCCGACGACTGGCGCGCGCAGCTGGCGCTGATCGATCATCTGGCGCGCCACCCCAACATCTTCACCGACACCGCCGGGGTCCGCCGCTTCGACCTGCTGGAGCAGGCGGCTAGGCGCGCGGGGCCCGACAAGATCCTGTTCGGTTCCGACGGACCCTGGCTGCATCCCGGTGTGGAACTGGCGAAAGTGCGCGCGCTGAACCTCGCATCTGGCGCCGAGCAGCTGGTCCTGGGCGGCAATTTTCTCCGGCTCATTCGCGACGCCGGCCGGGCCCGGGGGCGCGTCGGCATGGCCCTCTTCGCCCGTGCCGGCGTACTGGAGATGGAGCGCGGCGATCCGTGGGCGGGCGAATACGCCCACGCCTAGGCCGGCAGGTCCTGCTCCCCTCTCGGCGGGTCCGGGGCGCCCTGGCTGCGGCGATTGGCGCGGCGCATCTGCAACGCGCGGTCGGTCACGCCCAACTTGCGGGCGGCCCGCTGCAGGTTCCCTTCCTCATCCTGGAGCGCGATGCGCTCGGCCTCGTCCTCGGCCCCGCGGCCAATCTCCTTTAGGCTCATCCCGCGCGCCAGGGCGCGGCGCAGCGCCCGCTCCAACGCGGCGTCCCGCCAGTCGCTTGTCCCAGCCTCCGCCGGTGGTCGATCTTCCTCCGGGATGTCCCCCACCGTGACCGGGCCATTGCCGACGTGGCGGAAGCTCATCCGCGTCACCAGTTGCTTCAGGTCCCGAATGTTGCCCGGGTAGTCTTTGGTCAGCAGATAGTCTCGGACCGGCGCCTCGAACTCAGGCACCTCCTCCTGGGGCCGGAGCTGCCGCCAGAAATGCATGGCGAGGGGAATCACGTCCTCTGGGCGCTCCTTGAGCGGGGGCAGGCGGATCGGAAACGCCGCGATCCGGTAGTAGAAGTCCCGCCGGAAGCGCCCCTGCGCCTCGTCCATCAGCAGGTCCCGGTTGGTTGCGCACACCAGCCGGAAGTCGGTCTGCTTCCACTGGTTTCCGCCAACCCGTTTGTAGGTGCGCTCCTGGACCACCCGCAGCAGCTCCGCCTGCAGCCGCAGCGGCAGTTCGCCGACCTCGTCCAGAAACAGGGTTCCCCCGTTCGCCAGGGCGAAGGCTCCGTCCCGGGACTCGAGCGCGTTGGTGAACGCCCCGCGCTCGTGCCCGAAAAACTCACTTCCCGAGAGATCGGGGACCACCGTGGTGCAGTCGAGCACGACCAGCTTGGCCTTGTTCTCGCGCCGATCCAGGGAGTGAATCAGGCGGGCCACCAGTTCCTTGCCGGTGCCGCTCTCGCCGGTGATGAGCAGGGAGGAGCCCGTGAAATGCGCGGCCTCCACGATCTGGCGCAGGGCGATCATCCACCTCGGGCTCCGGCCGACCAGGTTATTCTGGACCAGCGGCGAGTCCACCAGTTCGTCCACGGCCCGCCAGCGGCCCACGCGTTCCGCCACCGACTGCCCGAAGCCGCCCTCCAGCCGGCCGCCCAGGACATCGGCGGCGCCCGCCTGCAGCAACTGCCAGGGCCGGCAGCCCCGCAGCGCATCCTCGCAGAGCGCGACCGCCAGCACGCGCCCGCGCCTGGCACGCGACTGCTGCGCCACGTGGTCGGCCAGNNTCCGGCGACGAGCGTCCGAAGAAAATCAGGGCGGGCGACTCCGATGTGGCGCCGCCCTCCTGGAGGAGCGCAATTCCTGCTGCCGCGAGCGCCTGTTGCGCCCGGCTCAGGTCGGCCTCATCCCCGTCTAGACAGGTATAGGCAAGCCCCCTTTCCTCCATGTCCGGCCCTTTCGTCCAGGGCGCTCACACGTGGATCGGCGTCGCGGGGACCGGGCGTAACGGCGGCGTGGGGCGCATCGTCCCGACGCCGTCTCACATCTGCGTAGCCGCAAACCCGCACCGGGCACCACAGCGTTCCAGCAAGCGTCTGAAAATGGTTCAACAGTCATACGGGCCGGGGCGCCGCCCATGGCGGTCGCGCCTTCGGCCCCCCAACCCATCCCGCGCGCCATCGGCCTCCGTCCGATGAGCACCACGGCTCTCACCGCCGAAATGTCACGCGGGCGCCGGGGTCTTGTGGCAGGGCGCGCGAGCGCATCGTCATGCCATTGAAAAAAGAGAAGACTCCTGGCGGGCGCACCCCTGAGTTTGTCGCGACGGATCTGCCGGTCCGTGGCGCAAGCAGGAGCGTATTCCTGACTATAGAACGCGACAATGCAAAATCAATACGCCGATCTCCGCAGCATGCCGGCCGCGTGAGTCCCACGTTGGGAAGCGCGCCCAAACCCATTCCCCCAGTACCGGCATGGCATCGCCACGATCCGTC
>DKBC01000088.1:0-376 GCA_002451065.1 Betaproteobacteria bacterium UBA6910 | reverse complement strand
GCCCCCCCGCGCGCCGCCCATGACAACGGGCTGATCCCGGTCCGGTCGATTACAATGGCGCCGGCGACAAAAACCAACAGGGGCTCCCGGGACCAAGGGCGAGGATGACCAGGCATCTGCAATGGCTGCGCGGCGAGGTCGCGCAATGGCGCGCCGAGGGTCTGGTGGACGAGGCCCTGGCCCGGCGCATCCTGGCGCGCTACCCGGCCGAGGGCGGGCGCGGCTGGGGGCGGATGGTGTTCTCGGCCATCGGCGCGGTGCTGATCGGCCTCGGCGTGATCCTGTTCTTCGCCTACAACTGGCAGGACCTGCCGAAGGCGCTGAAGCTGGCCCTCGTGTTCGGCGCCCTGATCGGCGCCCACGGCGCGGCCCTGTT
>DKBC01000297.1 GCA_002451065.1 Betaproteobacteria bacterium UBA6910 | reverse complement strand
GGCGCGCGAAGCGAGCGAAGGCCCCCGGGGCGGCGACAACGAGCGCGCCGGTGACCGCCAGCGCCGTGGCCGTGGCGGCAGGCTGATCGAGACCATCGAGATCACGGTTTGATTCCAAACATCCGGACTGCCTTGCCGGGTCGCTGCGACGACTTTTGGCCCGGCCCGGTAGTCCGGACACCGCGTCGGCGAATCGGAGTCGGACCTTCAGTGCCTGACTGATTCCGCCTGGTAACCGGGGTTTCACGCTCCGGCAAGGAAGAAGACGGGCAGTCGCGACTGCCCGTTGCTTTTCCGCGCGGCCTCTACAGGGCTCCCCGGTACGCTGCCACAGTACGCGGCGGAAAAGACCGCGCGACGGGGAATCCCCTCGCGCTATCGCCGTCTAGCGATTCGGCACCTTCAGGCGCGACACGGTGTAGCGCGTCACGTCCTCCTCCGGCTCGTCGCCGGCGGCGTCGGTGAGGGGCAGCGCCAGATTGGTCACGTACATGTCGTCGCCGACGATCACCGCGCTGGCGGGGAACAGCAGGCCGTCCGGGGAACCGTCGCGCCGGATGCCGTCGAATCCGCCGAGGCGCGCCACCACGCGGCCGTTTTCGTTGAGGGCCACCAGCTCGTCGGCCTGATTTGCCGCCACCCACAAACGTCCCCGGGCATCGGTTGCCAGGCCGTCCGCCCCGTTGATGCTCTCGGCGAACACCGTGACCAGCGCCGTTCCCAGCTCCAGCTTCAGCACCCGGTCGTCTCCAGTGTTGGCGACGAAGAGCATGGACTCATCGCCATTCAGGGCCAGGCCGTTGGCGCCGAAAGGCGGGAAACCCGCCGTCGCCAGGAGGGGATCATGGGCCACCGTGGTGACGGGGCAGGGCGTGGCGCAGGTGGGCGCGTTGTCGATGCGGAAGACCGCCCCCTGGAACGAGTCGGAGACATAGAGGTGGCCCTGGCTGTCGAACACCATGGCGTTCGGCGCGGGGAAGGAATTGGAGCCGAACTGGATGATGTCCTCGCTGCCGTCGGGATTGGGCACGGCCCGGTCGCCGGGGGCGCCGATGCCGGGAACGGTCGCCACGTTTTCCGCCGGCGTCCCCGCGTTGAAGTTGGCGTCGATGCGCTGAATCGCCGAGGCGCCGAAGTTCGCGATATAGACCTTGCCGTTCGCCGGGTCGAAGGCGAGGCCGAGGAGCGGCGCGCCGCCGAAATCCTTCTCGGCGAGGAGGCGGCCGTTGCGCGCGAACCGCAGCAGCTTGTTCGAATTCGGGCCGAAGTCGAAGGTGGCGACGTAGATGTCGCCGGTGGCGGGATTGGCGGTGATGCCCTCCGGAAAGCGCACCCCCTCCGGGAGCATGGCAAACTTCTTCGCCGCGTTCGGGACCGCCACCGGATCCTGGGCTGCGAACGCGCCAGCGGCAGTGAGGGCAGCCAAGCCCATCACCATGCATCTCAGCAGAAAACCGTTCATGCGCCACCTCCTTTTTCCCAACGCGGATCGCGTGGCCGACATTCTTCGGCGCATGGCGATCGATGTCAACGCCGCGCCCAGCTGCATCGTTGTGCGGCGCATCGTCGCTTTGCGGTTGCGGGAGCGGCGCGAATGTGTGCGGCGCCCGCGGCAGTGGGCAGCAGGAAGACGTTTCCCGCGGCCACGTCGATCGCGATTCAACCGCATCGGCATACTGGCCGCACGACCGGCGGGCTGACGATGAAGCCCACCCGCGTGCTGTTCGGAAGGAATGGCGTTCAGGGCCCGCCGGTGCGCGGAGCCGGCCGTTCCGCGGGCCGTTACGGAACGACGACCTTTCCGGGATTCAGGATGTTCAGGGGATCCCACGCCATCTTCAGTCGGCGCATGAGATCCACGGCATCGTCCCCGAACTCCTCCTTCAGCAGCGGAATCTTGTGCATGCCCACCCCGTGCTCCCCGGTGCAGGTTCCGTCCATGGCCAGCGCGCGCTGCATGACCCGCTGGTTGAGGCGCTCGGCTTCCTGCATCTCCGCCGCGTTGTTCGGATCGGCGACGATGACGCAGTGGAAGTTGCCGTCCCCCACGTGGCCGAAGATGGGGCAGGGCAGCGACGAGGTGCGGGTATCCTCGATGGTTTCCCGGATGCAGTCGGCGAGGCGGGAGATCGGCACGCAGGCGTCCGTGGTGAACGCCCGCGCCCCGGGCCGAAGCTGAATGCAGGCGTGGAAAGCCTTGTGCCTCGCGTTCCACAGGCGTGTCCGGTCCTCCGGGTGGACCGCCCACTCGAAGTCCTCGCCGCCGTTCTCCCGCGCGATCTCCTGCACGGTCTCGGCCTGCTCCCGGACGGCGGAGGGGGTGCCGTGGAACTCCAGGAACAGCATGGGCTGCTCCTTGAGGGTTGTCTTGCTGTGGCGGTTGACCGCGCGCACCGTCAGGGCGTCCAGCAATTCGGCGCGGGCCACCGGCACGCCGACCTGGATCGTCTGGATGACCGTGTGGACGGCGTTCCCGACTTCCGGGAAGGAGCACACCGCCGCGGAGACGGCCTCGGGCTGCGGATAAAGCCGGACCGTGACCTCGGTGATGATGCCGAGGGTCCCCTCGCTGCCGACGAAGATCCGGGTGAGGTCGTACCCGGCCGAGGACTTCCTGGCGCGGCGGGCGGTACGGATGATCTTGCCATCTGCGGTGACGACGGTCAGGCCGAGGACATTCTCGCGCATGGTGCCATAGCGGACCGCATTGGTGCCCGACGCCCGGGTGGCCGCCATCCCGCCCAGACAGGCATCGGCGCCCGGATCGATGGGAAAGAACAGCCCGGTGTCCTTGATCGCCGCGTTGAGCTGCTTGCGCGTCACTCCGGCTTCCACCGTCGCGGTGAGGTCCTCGCTGTTCACCATGAGCACCTTGTTCATTTGCGAAAGGTCGATGGTGATGCCGCCCTGCACGGCCAGCACATGCCCTTCGATGGAGGAGCCGGCGCCAAACGCAATGATCGGCACCCGATGCTGTCCGCACAGCCGCACGGCTTCCGCAACCTCATCCGTTGTGGCCGCGAAGACCACGCCGTCGGGGGGTGTCGCCTCGAAAGGGGACTCGTCCCGGCCATGCTGGTCCAGCACCGCCCGGGCGGTGCTGAATCGCTCTCCGAAGCGCTGGCGCAGTGCCTGCAGCAGTTCCGTGGGGATGGTGCGTCGGGGAGCGGAAGGCTTGTTCCTGGCGGACTGCATGATTCAGATCGGAACCGAAAATGAGAAGTACCCTGAGGCCGGCTGGTGCAGGTACGGCAGACCGAGAGAGCGGGCAACCTCTGCCTCCCGACACTCCTGTTACTTGTTTTCCCGGGCTCTCACCGTGTTACTTGTTTTCCCGGGCTCTCACCGAGTCGTGCAGTTTAGTCTAAGTCTTGATGCCAATAAAGGTCCCTCTGCGATCTGTGCGGTAATATCCGCGCAGCATGCTCTCCGCAATGTTTGGCCCCAGGCTGTCAAATTGCTCCATCACGAGATCGAAGCCAGCATCTTGTATCGCCTGAAGCAGGTACTCCCGCTGAATCCAGAAAGAGCGACGATTGTCCCAGGAGGCCCATTTAGAGGTCTCGCGCTTGTTAAACGATTGGTCGTCTTTGAATTCGGTGTACCATCGTCCCGCAAGGCCTTCGTTTTCGCTGATGGGTGAAAGGCTAAACTTGTCATACCTATGAGCCCGGCCATTCGCAATTCTTGCCAGCAACTTTTCAGCCCAAGTGAGTGATTGCAGTTTCCTGTAAATGACATCGCTTGAATGTATGGCGTCGGTTGAAAAGTGTGTCTGCAGGATGACGAGTTTTTTCGTCGCGGCTGAAATCGCTTCAAGGAATTCCCTGGGTCTATCCAAATGGTAAAGCAGACCGCAGCAGAATATGACGTCAAATGTGCCGTATTCTGCAATGTTCCGTGCGTCGTCCTTTGCGAATTCAAGGTTTGGCAGGCTGGTTTTCGATTTCACGTAATTGCACGCTGCGATATTGGCGTCACGCACCTCAATCCCGAGGACTTGAAATCCCATGCGTGCGAACTCGACGGCGTAACCACCTTCCAGGCACCCGAGGTCGGCGAGGCGGAGATGCTTCTTGTCGCCAGGGAAAACCGTATTCAAGATTCGCCTTGCGGAAACGAACCAGGGATTGGCCTCCATCGTATACCTTGAATCAGGTTTCGTGAGACTTCCGTCGTTGAGGCGGATGTTGTGAGCGGTGAAGTCAATGGCCATTTCTAATTCTTCTCTCGGGTGTCAAGTTTGACGGGCTTGCGAACGAAAGGAACTTTCCCTGCCTGGCGACCGCATCGGCCTGCAAGGAATGAGGTTTGTTTGCTCAATCTGAAACCGGAGGGAAAGATCTGCGCCAGATTACTACCGCAGGCATCAAGCTGGCAAAGGGGGCGCGGGCGGGCTCGGGGGTGATGCCCGGCCGCGCCGGATTCAACGAGAAGGATGGGGGTCAGGATTTCGACTTCGGCCCCTCGGCCTGTCATGATTTGAAGCAGCCGAGCTTCCTGCAGGTGGACTTGCTGTTCCAGAGGACGGCGTTCCATTCAAGGGGGTAGAGCGGACGGTCGCGGTTGATGAACAGGGCCGACCCGTTCCCCATTTGCCAACCTTCCAAGCGAACGCCTTTGTGCGGGAGACGTTGCGATGCTGTGGGTGGCCCGAACGATGAGACGAGGACATGTCGTGCATCTGCGAGGGACCACCATGGCACGTTGATGGATGCGTGGCTCAGCTTTCCGGAGGAAAAGAAAAACGCGGTGTAAAGCGTGGGGATCCCGTTCAGGGAGCCCGAGTCCAGGGCGCAGACGCGGTCGGCGTCACTGGTCTCCGTGTACTGATGGCAGGAGACGCGAATGCCCGGGAAGGCCTGCCGCAAGGTCTGCTCGGTCCATGCATTGCCAAGATTGTAAAGGTCGATCTTGGCAGCCGGCCTGTTGCCGGACAGATATCGCTTGTAGATGACAATGCGGTCTATTTGGGTAAACAGGAGGGCGCCAACTGCAAGGGAGACCAACAACAGGAAGCCAAATCTTCTGATACTCATCCCACGGAGCCTTTCTTGGCGCATTGCCGGCGGCTGAACGACACCATAATCTACGGATACCCGGGCTGAGAGTGCAGTGCAGGCAGGAAAGCGGAAATCCGAAACCTCCGCCTGCAACCGACGTCAGGAACAGAAAGACAGGTGGTGCGAGACCGGCGAACGCCCTGCCTCAGGCTCGGTCGCCTCAACGAACGCCACATGCGCATCGAGGACGAGTATGGCAGACCGAAACGCCGCAACGTGTAACCCATGCTCCCAGATACTTTTGTTACCTATCTCCCCGGCCGGTCACCCGGCCGCTCATGCGGCAAGCACAATAGGACTCACGATTTCCTCTCCGACTGAGGCTGCGACGGAACCTGCAGCTCGTCGGTTACGCGAAGCTTCCCTACGACAAGCTCATCAATTTCGACGCGTCGTATACGAGCACGGCCGATCGCGAGGCGCCCAATGGCTAACGCACCGACGGCCAGGGCACCAACGGCGAGCGCCCCTAAGGCCAGCGCGCCGAGAGCTTGCGCGCCACCTCGCCGAGCGGGCGAGGCATGCGTTACCCCGCGGCCACGCAGGCCGTGGTCGACCGGCGCTTCAACGGGATCGCGAACGCGATGGCTCATGAGAGAAGCGAGCTAGGTAACGTCGGCGGGGCGCGGCCTAGCGTCTGCCGTGAACCGCGCGCTGAAGTGTGCGCGTCGGTTTCGACGGCACGGCTGGGGGGGCAAGGCGCGTCTGTGGCCATAGATCCTCGGGCCTCAGGCCGGTGTGCTTCGCGGCCCGGGAGAGCATCCGAGGGCCGATCTCCTCGCCATCGTGAAAGGCGAAAACGAAGTCGGGCCGGGACGGGAGAGCGTCTTATGGGAACCGGACTGACGCTTAAGCGTCCAGCCAATCCGGAAGAGTGCGGCGAGAACACGACGGGCCTTCGTCGAAGGCCATGAGCCCATGCGGCCGGCACTGCGATAGAGATGGACTGAGGTCCTGATTCGCTGTTTTCGAGGCGCTCGGCAAGGACCCGCAAGGCCAGGACTTCGGCCTTCGCCATCGCCTCCGCGGCGGTAGCCCCATAGGCTAGGACGCCCGGCAATTCAGGGACTTGCGCGAGCCAGCGGCCGTCTTCTTCGCGTTCGTGCTCTATCGTGAAATTCATGCGCCACCTCGAATAGTCGCGAGAATTTTACCCTGTTCTGTTATTGCCACCCAACGGGTGACATGAGCCGCGCGCGCAGCGCGCAGGACGGAACGCGTCGGCTCGATGGAAGGGTTGGGCGTCATTCGGCACGCTTCCTATACAGCGCCTCTGGTATCCACCATTCCTCGAGGACCTGGCATGCGAAGTCTTGGTGTGCCGATGACTCAGAAAAAGCCAGTAAGTCGAGAAATGCCGTGACTACCTTCTCCTGGTCTGGCGTAAGTGATGCCAAGCGAGGCGGCACTCGATCGGGCGGGCGCAAGTTGTTCAGCAATGCGTCGCATACATCTGTGAACCGCCCAAAGTGGCGAACAGCGTAATCAATCAAGTGTGGCAAGTAGTGGCGCCAGGAAGCGGCATCCAGAAACGTTAGCCCACCAGAATAGTGCTCCAAGTAGGTATCTGTGATCGCGTCGATAGCCAGGTCAAATGGAGGTGGGTCATCGCAGCGATCGAGTGCTTCGCCCCCCCGCAGGGTGATCGTCGGCGGTTGCGCAGCATCCTTCGCAAACGCGGCGTTTGCCATTGCTACGATGGCTGCGTGATTCATTGCTTCATGACGCCCAACGCTCGCGCTAACCGGCGGCCGAGGAGCGAAGCGACGAGGGTCCCCGCAGGCGACGCTTGCGGGCCGCCCGGTTGAGTGATGGGATGGACTCCTCCCGC
>DKBC01000073.1 GCA_002451065.1 Betaproteobacteria bacterium UBA6910 | reverse complement strand
GCCCAGCAGATGCAGGAAAACATGAAAAAGATGCAGGAGCAGCTGGCCGGTGTAGAAGTGGAGGGGCAGTCCGGCGCGGGCATGGTGAAAGTGGTCATGAACTGCCGCCACGACGTGCGCCGCGTCGCCATCGATGCGTCGGTGATGGACGACAAGGAGATGCTGGAGGATCTGATCGCTGCCGCGGTGAACGACGCGGTGCGCAGGGTGGAGGCGGCGGTCCAGGAAAGAATGGCCAGCGCCACCGCGGGCATGCTGCCGCCCGGCATGAAACTCCCCTTCTAGCCCGCCGGCTTCAGCGCTCGCCGCGGAGGTCGCGGAGGACGCGGAGGATCCGGAGTTTCGAGACGGTTTTCCTCCACGTTCTTTGCGTCCTTTGCATTGTTGGATTCTGTGAAGACACCATCATCCCTGGAAGAGCTGATCGAGGCCCTGCGCTGCCTGCCGGGCATCGGGCCCAAGTCGGCCCAGCGCATCGCCTACCATTTGCTGCAGCGGGATCACGCCGGCGCGCTGCGGCTGTCGGCCGGGCTGGCGCGCGCGGTGGAGCGCATCCGCCATTGCGAAAAATGCAACACCTTCACGGAGGAGGCGGTTTGCGAATTGTGCCGATCTTCCCGGCGCAACGCGGCGCTGCTGTGTGTGGTGGAGACACCGGGAGACCTCCTCATGATGGAGCAGGCCCAGTGTTACGACGGGATGTATTTCGTGCTCATGGGGAGGCTTTCGCCCCTGGACGGCATCGGTCCGCGCGAAATCCACCTGGACCGGCTGCTGAAGCGGGCGCAGGACGGGATCGTCAGGGAGGTGGTGCTGGCCACGAATTTTACCGTCGAGGGCGAGGCCACGGCGCATTACGTGGGAGAACTGCTGCGGGAGCGCGGGCTCAGGGTCACGCGCATCGCGCGGGGACTGCCGGTGGGCGGGGAGCTGGAGCACGTGGACAGCGGGACCCTGGCCCGGGCCGTGCTCGAGCGCCGTGAGGCATGAGGTGAAGCGCGAACGGCGACCTGGGGGGCGAAGCAAATTGCCGCCGGCAAAGCGGCCCGGGCGCCGACCCGTGCGGGAGCACGTGGCCCCGCGACGGGAGGCCGCGGCGGGCCCAAGCCAGAAGCTGCAGAAGGCGCTGGCGGGGGCGGGCCTGGGATCACGCCGGGAAATCGAAACCTGGATCGCCGCCGGGCGGGTGACGGTGAATGATCGGGTGGCGAGCATCGGGGAACGCGTCGGCGGCGCCGATCGGATCGCGGTGGACGGGCGCCCGGTACGGCTCGATCGCTCCAGTGAACGGCCCAAGGTCCTGCTTTACCACAAGCCGGCGGGGGAGATCGTGAGCCGCCACGATCCCCAGGAGCGCCCCAGCGTTTTTGACCAGCTTCCCCGCTTGCGCGGAAGCAAGTGGATCTCCGTGGGCAGACTCGATTTCAACACCGAAGGCCTGCTGATCCTGACCAACTCCGGGGACCTGGCCAACCGTCTCATGCATCCGCGGTACGGCATGGAGCGCGAGTATGCCGTGCGCGTTCTGGGGGAACTTTCTCCCGATCATCTCGCGAGCCTCCAGCAGGGCGTGCGGCTGGAGGACGGGGTGGCCCGGTTTGAGCAGGTGGAGCCGAGCGGAGGCAGCGGCGCCAACCGCTGGTACCGGGTGGTGCTGAAGGAGGGACGCTACCGGGAGGTAAGACGGGCGTTCGAGGCCCTGGGTTTTGCCGTGAGCCGGCTGATCCGGATTCGTTTTGGCGAAATCGTCCTGCCCTCGTCCCTGCGTCGGGGCAGGTACCTGGAGCTGGATCAGGCGGCCGTTGCCGCGCTCATGGGGGCGTCCGGGGCCGCGGCCGGCGTCAGTGGGTCCGCCCTCGCTTCCGCGCCGGTGCGGACCCCGCGGCGCCAGCCGCGCCCGGGCCAGGGGCGGGGGGAAGGTCGCCCCTCTGCAGCAAGAAAACGCACTCCTCCTCGGAAGCGGTCTCGACCCAATTGAAGGGAAGCCGCGGGAATGCCGTCTCCACCGCCCGGCGGCCCCTGCCCACTTCCACCACCAGCAAACCATTCTTGTTGAGGTGCCTGCGCGCTTCCCGCAGGATGACCCGCACCGCGTCCAGTCCGTCCTCGCCGCCGGCCAGGGCCAGTCGCGGCTCGTGGCGGTACTCCCGCGGAAGCCGGTTCATGGAGTCCGAAGTGACGTAGGGCGGATTGCTGATGATCAGGTCGTAGCGCTCGGTTCCGAGGCTCCGGAACAGGTCCGACGCCAGCAGCCGAACCCGATGCTCGAGGCCGTAATCGACGACGTTGCGCCGCGCGACTTCCAGCGCCTCCGGCGAGATGTCGGTGGCATCCACTTGCGATTCGGGAAACGCGAGAGCGGCGATGATGGCCAGGCAGCCGGACCCGGTGCAGAGGTCGAGCACCGAGTGCATCGCACGGTGATCTGGCAGCCACGGCGCAAGCCGCTCCTGCAGCATCCCGGCGATATGGGAGCGGGGAACGATGACCCGCTCGTCCACGTAGAAGCGATGCTCGCCGAGCCAGGCCTCGCGGGTGAGATAGGCGGCGGGAATCCGCTCCTTGGTGCGGCGCTCAATTATCCGCAGCACGTTCGCGATTTCCGGGTCCGTCAGGCGCGCGTCAAGAAACGGCTCCAGGCGGTCCAGGGGGAGGTGCAGGGTATGCAGGATGAGGTAGGCCGCCTCGTCGTAGGCGTTGTCACTGCCGTGGCCGAAATGCAGGCCCGCTTCCTGAAAGCGGCTGACGGCTAAGCGAAGCAGGTCGCGCAGGGTGGCGAGGCCGTTCCGCGCGCGATGGGCCATCGCTTCAGCGGGAAGCGAACAAGTTTTCCATCAGTCGCCGGTAGATGGCTGTGAGGGTTACCACGTCCGCCACTGGAACTTGCTCGTTGATCTGGTGAATGGTGCTGTTGCACAGCCCGAGTTCAACCACCTGGGGGCAGATCTCGGAAATGAAGCGCCCGTCGGAGGTGCCACCCGAAGTGGAAAGCGCGGCCTCGACGCCGGTTACGCTGGCCACCGCTTCCCTGGCCGCCCGGACCAGGGTGCCCTCCGGGGTGAAATAGGGAAGGGCGGAGAGCGTCCAATGCAGGTCGTAATCGAGCCCATACTTGTCGAGCACATGCTCCAGCCGCGCGGTGAGAGACTCCACAGTGCTGGCGGTGGAGAAGCGGAAGTTGAATAGCACGTCCAGCTCTCCGGGAATTACGTTGGTGGCGCCCGTGCCGCCGCGAATGTTGGACACCTGCCAGGTGGTGGGGGGGAAGTACTCGTTTCCCGCGTCCCACGTGATCCCGGCCAGCTCGGCCAGGGCCGGGGCCCCCATGTGCACCGGATTGCGGGCCAAGTGGGGATAGGCCACGTGGCCCTGGACACCCTTGATCCGCAGTGTGCCCGAAAGGGAGCCACGGCGCCCGTTCTTGATGGTATCCCCGACCCGCCTCTCGGCAGTCGGCTCTCCCACGATGCAGTAGTCCAGGCGCTCGCCCCGGGCTTTAAGGGTCTCGACGACCCGCACCGTGCCATCCACGGCATCCCCCTCCTCGTCGGAGGTGATCAACAGGGCGATGGCACCGATTGGGGCAGGGTGCTGCGCCAGAAATTCCTCGACGGCACAAACGAAAGCGGCGATGGCCGATTTCATGTCTGCCGCGCCGCGGCCATAGAGCTTGCCGTCCAGGATGGTGGGGGTGAAGGGGTCGCTCAACCACTGATCGGGGGGGCCTGAAGGCACCACATCGGTGTGGCCGGCAAAGCACAGCACGGGGCCGGTCTGGATGCGCCGGATCCAGAGGTTCTCCACTTCCCCGAATCTCATGCGTTCCGCGGAAAAGCCCAGGTGCGCCAGGCGCTGCACCAGGATGTCCTGGCAACCGGCGTCTTCTGGGGTCACCGAACGGCGAGCCATGAGCTGCGCGGCAAGGTCGATGGCGGGATGGCTCATCCCGCGGCGCGCCCCCTGATCGGGATCGCGCTACTTGTCGAGCATATTGGCATCAATGGCGATATGGTCAAAAGACGAAGTGGGTTTCGCGCCCGCGACGGTCCCCCGGCGAGGCTGGCTGGTCTCCACCTTCTCGGAGTAGTCCAGAAGCGCAGCCAGGTTGGTGGGCGAGTCGGCGCTCGCCATGGCCTCTTCCCGGCTGATGCGGCCGCTCTTGAGCAGATCGAACAGGGCCTGCTCGAAGGTCTGGGAACCCGGGGTCAGGCTCTGCTCCATGGCCTCCTTGATCTGGTCGAACTCCCCCTTCTTGATCAGTTCGGCCACGTGCTTGGTGTTGAGCAGCACCTCCACCGCCGGCAGCAGCTTGCCGTCCACGCCGCGCACCAAGCGCTGGGAGATGATGGCCCGCAGACTCATGGAGAGGTCGGCCTTGAGCGCGTCCCGCACGTCGTAGGGGAAGAAGTTCACGATCCGGTTCAGGGCATGGTAGCTGTTGTTGGCGTGCAGGGTTGTCAGGCAGAGGTGGCCGGTCTGGGCATAAATGAGTGCGTGCCGGAGGGTCTCCCGCTCCCGCACCTCGCCGATCATCATCACATCCGGCGCCTCGCGCATGGCGTTGACCAGTGCGTTGTTGTAAGACAGGGTGTCCTGACCGACCTCGCGCTGGTTGATCAGGGACTTCTTGTGGCGGAACAGGTATTCGATGGGATCCTCGATGGTCAGGATGTGGCCGCTGCGGCTCAGGTTCCGGTGCTCGATCATGGAGGCGAGCGTCGTGGACTTCCCCGATCCGGTGGATCCGACCACGAACACCAGCCCCCGTTTTTCCATGATCAGGTCCTTCAGGACCGGGGGCAGGTTCAGTTCCTGGATGGAAGGAACCGAAGTGTTGATGAAGCGGATCACCACCGCCGACATGTTGCGCTGGCGGAACACGTTGACCCGGAAGTTGCCGACATCCCGCACCCGGAAGGAGAAGTTCATCTCCATGTTGGCCGCGAACGTCTGGCGCTGCTCTTCGTTCATGAGCTCGCCGCACACCTGATTCACGAGATCCGGTTTCACCGGCTCGTTGTTGAGGGGAGTGCACACGCCGTTGATCTTGATATTGATCGGGGCGCCCACGGTGAAGAACAGGTCCGACGCCTTCTTGTCTGACATGAGCTTGAGCAGGGGAGCCAGGAACATGGTCGTCTCCTTTAGGATTGGAGGCGGGGCGCGGGGAATCCGCGCTCAGGTGCCTCTCAGCAATTCGTTGATGCCGGTCTTGGCGCGGGTCTTGGCGTCCACCTGCTTGACGATGACGGCGCAATAGAGGCTGTACTTGCCGTCCGCCGAGGGCAGATTGCCCGACACCACCACCGAACCCGGGGGAATCCGGCCATAGCCGATCTCGCCGGTCTCCCGATTGTAGATGCGGGTGCTTTGGCCGATGTAGACGCCCATGGAAATCACGGAGCCCGCACCCACGATCACGCCCTCCACCACCTCGGAGCGGGCGCCGATGAANNCAGTCGTCCTCGATGATGGTCGGCCCCGCCTGGACCGGCTCCAGCACTCCGCCGATTCCCACGCCGCCCGAGAGATGGACATTCTTACCGATCTGGGCGCAGGAGCCCACCGTGGCCCAAGTGTCCACCATGGTACCGGAATCCACATAGGCGCCGATGTTCACGAAGGACGGCATCAGCACCACGTCCCGGGCGATGTAGGCGCCCCGCCGAACCGCCGCCGGAGGCACCACGCGGAAGCCACCTGCGGCGAATTCCTGCTCGCCGTAGCCGGCGAACTTGGCCGGAACCTTGTCATAGAAGTGGGTGTAGCCTCCGGGCATGACGGTGTTGTCCTCGAGCCGGAACGAAAGCAGCACCGCTTTCTTGATCCATTGGTGGGTCACCCAATCGCCCCCGACTTTCTCGGCGACCCGCAGCCTGCCCGAGTCGAGTCCGTGGAGCACCTCGGTCACGGCTTCCCGCAGGGCGGGCTCGGCGTTGCGGGGATTGATTCCGCTGCGACGGTCGAACGCCGCGTCGATGGTCTGCTCGAGTTGCTGCATGCGACTCCCAGTCATGAACTTGCCGCCATCTCCCGGTTCAGCTGCCCCGCCAGCGTGCTCACGCGGTGCGCCGCGTCCACGCACTCCCCCATCGGGGCCACCAGGGCTATGCGCACATGGTTGCCGCCCGGGTTCACGCCACGCGCCGGCCGCGCAAGGTAACTCCCTGGCAGGACAGCAACATTATAGTCACGGTACAGACGGAGGGCGAACTCGGTGTCCGGCACCGGCGTGGCCAGCCAGACGTAGAACCCGGCCTGGGGCGCCCTGGCCGGCAGAGTCGTCGCCAGCAGGGGCACCACCGCGTGAAACTTCTCACGATAGAGGCGCCGGTTCTCCACAACATGGGCCTCGTCGTTCCAGGCGGCAATGCTCGCGGCCTGGACCGGCGGACCCATGGCGCAGCCGTGGTAGGTACGGTAGAGCAGGAATTTGGCGAGGATGGCCGGGTCGCCGGCCACAAACCCGGAGCGCATGCCGGGTACGTTGGAGCGCTTGGACAGGCTCGAGAAAGTTACCAGCCGTGGAAAGCCGGGGCGCCCGAGGCGATGGGCGGCTTCCAGGGCCCCCAGGGGCGGCCGGGACTCGTCCAGGTAAATCTCCGAGTAGCACTCGTCCGATGCGATGACGAATCCGTGGCGGTCGGAGAGTTCGAACAGCCTCCGCCACTCGTCCAGGTCCATGACCCGCCCGGTGGGGTTTCCCGGCGAACAGACGTAGGTCAGCTGGGTGCGGCTCCAGACATCGTCCGGCAGTTCCGCGAAATCGAGGGCGAAGCGGCGCGCCGGCAGCGTGTTCAGAAACTGGGGCGAGGCGCCGGCGAGCAGCGCCGCGCCTTCGTAAATTTGGTAGAAGGGGTTGGGGCAGACCACGACGGCGTCGGGGCGCGAGGCGTCCACCACGGCCTGGGCAAAGGCAAACAGTGCCTCGCGGCTGCCATTCACCGGGAGCACCTGGGTCGCGGGATCCAGGGAGGGCAACCCGTAGCGGCGCTCGATCCACCGCGCGATGGTTGCCCGNNGTAGCCGGGGTTGGGGACGACGTTCCGGAACAGGTCGGCAAGCTTCTGGAACGGGTAGGGCTGGAGGCGGTCCAGGTCGGGGTTCATTGGGACAACGGGCAGGTGCCGCAGAGCGGCAGATTATAAGGCGAAGCATGGTTCCCAAGGCGAAAATCCTTTCCCTCTCCAGCCTTGTCACCGGCGCGCTGGCCTGGGGGCTAATCTGGTATCCGTTCCGCGTCCTCGAGCAGGCTGGCATCGCGGGGGGATTCGCCACGCTCATCACCTACACCCTCGCGCTGCTGATGGGCATCATGGTTTTGGGTCGTGGGGCCCGCAGGAGGCCGACGCCGATGCTGGCGGCCATTGCCGTCACCGCGGGATGGACCAATCTGGCTTACGTCCTGGCGGTGATCCAGGGAGACGTGGTGCGTGTCATGCTGCTGTTCTTCCTCGCCCCGCTCTGGACCGTGCTCTTTTCCAGGCTCCTGCTTGGAGAGCGGCTGAGCCCTCCGGGACTGGCGGTAATCGCATTTTCGGTGGCCGGTGCCGCCGTGATGCTGTGGCAGGTGGAGAAGGGCTTTCCGTTCCCGCGCGACGCCGCCGAATGGCTGGGGCTTTCCTCGGGCGTTGCCTTCGCCCTGTCCAACGTGCTCGCGCGACGGGCCCACGAGCACAGCGTGGTTGGAAAATCGTTTGCCATCTGGACCGGCGTCACCCTGGTCTGTCTGGCTTACGGTTTGTGGAAAGAGAACTTCGTGCCCGACCTGGCGGCGGTTCCTGCCGGTGCCTGGGGGCTGGTCGCGCTGCTCGGCCTGGTGCTGTTTGCCGTGAACCCGGTGGTCCAGCACGGCCTGGCCCACACCTCCGCCAACCAGGCCATCGTCATCATGCTCTCCGAACTGGTTTTCGCCGCGGTGTCGGCCTATTTCCTGGCGGGCGAGGCCGCGGGGCCGCGGGAGTGGCTGGGGGGCGGGATGATCGTGGCCGCCGCCATGTTCTCGGGCCGGCTTGCCGTGGCGCCGGCCGTCAGGGACGATTGCTAACCCGGCTGCCGGACTCGGGCTCCAGGGCCCCGAGGTCCACGGTCGCCTGGGGCTTCCAGCCCTTCTTGCGGTGCTCCGCGACCACTGTCGTAAAAATTCCACCGCGCACGTAGAAGCGGGCGGTGAGGCGCATGAAGCGCGGGCGGGTCGCCTGCGCCAGGTCGTCGAGAATGCGGTTGGTCACCGCTTCATGAAAAGCGCCCTGGTCGCGGAAGGACCAGATATAGAGCTTCAGGCTTTTCAGTTCCACGCAAAGCCGGTCGGGCACGTAGTCGAGGCTAAGATGCGCGAAATCAGGCTGCCCGGTCTTC
>DKBC01000029.1 GCA_002451065.1 Betaproteobacteria bacterium UBA6910 | reverse complement strand
GTAGAGGTCCTGGATGTCGTCGGGAGAGGGCTTCAGGACCACCTGATACTGGTAGTAGTGCTGAAGCCGGTTCGGGTTCTCCCCGTAGCGCCCGTCCTTGGGGCGGCGCGACGGCTGCACGTACGCCGCGTTCCACGGCTCGGGGCCCAGGGCCCGCAGGAAGGTCGCGGTGTGGAATGTTCCCGCGCCCACCTCCATGTCGTAAGGCTGCAGCAGCACGCAGCCCCGTTGGTCCCAGAACTCCTGGAGACGCAGAATGACTTGCTGGAAAGTCAGCATGGGAACCGCTCGGCGAAAAAACCGCGATTTTACCCGTTTCCCCTGCGTCGAACACCCGCGACGGGAGCCGGTCGGCCCGCGGGATGCCATGGCCGGCGCGCCCCAGCGCTATCGGGGGCGTATCCGCGCCGCGACCCGCGGCAGTGCCGCCAAGACAGCCAACAGCAGCGACAGCGCGACCACGGCGTGGTTTCCCCAGCGCGCGTAGGGCGTGGCGCCGGTGTGCCCGATCACCTGGCCCTCCAGCAGGGTGGTGGAGAACTCGGGCGCGCGGCTCAGGGTGCGCCCGCGCTCGTCGATGATGGCCGTGACGCCGGTGTTGGTAGCCCGCACCAGGTAGCGGCCGGTTTCCAGGGCCCGCGCCTGGGCGATCTGCAGGTGCTGCTGGGGGCCGAGGGAGCGGCCGAACCAGGCGTCGTTGCTGACGTTGGCAAGCAGGGTCGCGGCCGGCAGCTGGCGGATGATCTCCTCGCCGAACACGTCCTCGTAGCAGATATTGACCGCGACCCGCTGTCCGGCCACCGCCATGGGTTCCTGCACTGCCGGCCCCCGGGAGAAATCCGACAGGGGGATGTGCAACACCTCGAGCACCCAGCCGAACAGGGGCCGGAACGGAATGAACTCGCCGAAAGGCACCAGGTGGTGCTTGCGGTAGCGCTGGGCCGGAGACGCCCCCGCGCTGACCATGGTGTTGTAGTACTCCCGTGAGCCGACCCTTTCCGGCATTCCCACCAGGACGTCGCCCCCCGCCGCCTTGGCTCTCGCGGCCAGGGTGTCCAGATACTGGGTCGGCACCTCGTGCAGGAACAGCGGCAGGGCGGTCTCCGGAAGGATCACCAGGCGCCCCCGCGCCTGGGAGGCGAGCACCAGGTAAGTTTGCAGCGTGGGCGCCACCCGTTCCGGGCGCCACTTGAGGTCCTGGGCGATGTTTCCCTGAAGCAGGCTGACGGCGAGGGGTTGCCCGAGGGGCACGGTCCAGAGCGCCTGCTTGAGGCCGAACCCCACGATCCAGAGCACGGCCAGGGCGGCCAGCGCCGGCCATGGCCTGGCAGCGCGATGCCGGATTACCAGCATCAATAGCCCCCCGCTGGCTGCCACGCCAAGGGATACGCCGAACACTCCCAGCAGCGGGGCAAAGCCCGCCAGCGGGCCGGAGGGGACCTGGGAGTAGCCGACGGCGAGCCAGGGGAAGCCCGTGAAAATCCAGCCCCGCAGCCACTCGGCGAGAGTCCACGAGGCGGGAACCAACATCGCGAACCGCAGGCTCTCCGGCGCCGGGATTTTCGCCTGCAGCCCGCCCACCGCCGCCGGAAACAGCGCGAGATAGGCGCAGAACAGGAACGTGGCCAGGGCCGCCAGCGGAAGCGGCATGGCGCCGAAATCGTGCAGGCTCACGTACACCCAGCTTGCCCCGGCCCCGAACAACCCCAGGCCGAACGCGAAACCGATGGTGGTGGCGGTGGCGGCGGAGGGCGCGCGCGCCCAGAGCCAGGCAAGGCCCGCGAGCGTCAGCACCGGGAGCGGGAACAGATAGAAGGGCGCGAAACCGAGCACCGACGCCGCGCCCAGCGCCATCGCGGCGCCGTGGGACAAGGGCCAGTTTGCCGGACCGCGCTGGCGGGCGGCGCCCTGGCTCATGCCGCGGCTTCTTCGGTCTTCAGCTTCTCTACTAGCAGCGTGTGCAGGCGCCGGCTGTCGGCGCGCAGCACCAGAAAACGCAGGCCTCCCACGGTGACCTGCTCACCGCGCTTCGGCAGGCGGCCGAAATGGGCGATCACGAGGCCGCCCACGGTGTCAAAGTCCTCGTCGCTGAACTCGGTGCCCAGCACGGCGTTGAAGTCCTCGATCTCGGTGGTCGCCTTTACCCGGTAGTGCCCGGAAAGGTCGCGCACGATGCTGTCCTCGACCTCGTCGAAATCGTGCTCGTCCTCGATCTCCCCGACGATCTGCTCCAGGACGTCCTCGATCGTGACGAGTCCCGCCACCCCCCCGTATTCGTCCACCACGATGGCCATGTGGTTGCGGTTGGCGCGAAAGTCCCGCAGCAGGACGTTGAGGCGCTTGGATTCCGGAACGAAGACCGCCGGGCGCAGCATCTCGCGCACGTTGAACTCCTCCTCGCCCGCGTAATAACGCAGCAGGTCCTTGGCCAGGAGAATGCCGACCACCTCGTCCTTGTCCCTGTCCACCATGGGAAAGCGCGAGTGGCCGCTCTGGATCACCAGCGGGATGAACTGGTCCGGGGTCTCGTTGATGTCCACCACTTCCATCTGGGAGCGGGGGACCATGATGTCGCGCACCTGGGTTTCGGAAACCTGCAGCACGCCTTCGATCATGGAAAGCGCGTCGGCGTCCAGCAGATTGCGCTCGTAGGCTGAGTGGAGCAGCTCCACCAGCTGCTCCCGGTCCTCCGGCTCCCGCAGCAGCAGCGCGCCCAAACGCTCGAGCCACGAGGGTTTAGGGTGGGATGGGTCCATTCAGTTGAAAAAAAATGACAATTGGGCGTTGCCGTCCAAGCCGCGGGGTGTGGCCTTCACCTTTCACCTCGTGTCCGCGTAGGGATCAGCATACCCCAAATCGCCCAGCAGTTTGGATTCCAGGGCTTCCATGACGATGGCATCACGGGGGCGGCGATGGTCGTAGCCCTGCAGGTGCAGCACGCCGTGCACGGTCAGGTGCGCGTAATGGGCCTCGGGCGCGATGCCGTTCTCCCGGGATTCCCGCCGCACCACGGGGGCGCACAGCACGATGTCGCCGGTAAGGGGTTCCGCCTCCTCATAGGCAAAGGTGAGCACGTTGGTGGCGTAATCCCTGCCCCGGAAATCCCGGTTGAGGCGCCTTCCCTCGGCTTCCCCCACCACCCGCAGGGTGATGTCGGCATCGCGCTCGAGGGCCGTCCTTGCCCAGCGCCGAAACAGGGCAACACGGGGAACGGTTCGGGAGCGGGTCGCGTTCTGCAGTGTCAGGCGCAGGCGGGGCCCGGGGCGCCGCCTACTTCGGGCGCTCATAGCGCTCGTAGGCGTTGACGATCTGCTGCACCAGGGGGTGGCGCACCACGTCTCCCGACTGGAAATGGGTGAAGGCGATGCCGCGCACCCGGGCCAGCACCTTCTCCGCTTCCACCAGCCCGCTCTTCTGGCCGCGGGCGAGGTCGACCTGGGTGATGTCTCCGGTCACCACGGCCCGGGTGCCGAAGCCAATGCGCGTGAGGAACATCTTCATCTGCTC
>DKBC01000304.1 GCA_002451065.1 Betaproteobacteria bacterium UBA6910 | reverse complement strand
TCACCAGCTGCCCGGTGTTGGTGTCGAGCCCGCACAGCTCGAGGCCCTGGTTCGCCGGGATGTCCACCGTCAGCGCCGGGTCCCCCACCGTGAACGAGGTGAGGAAGAACTCCTCATAGGCGCAGTTCAGGCAGTCGTGCATCGGGCCCACGCCCAGGCGGTTGGCGATGATCTCGCTGCCGATGCCCCCCGAGCCGTAGTTGATCATGAACGCGTCCTTCACCCCCGCCAGCACGTAGGGCATCACCGGGGTGGGCGCGAACGCCGTCAGGAAGAAGCCCGGGAACGCCTGCACGTTCACCGTCTCGTCGTGGAACACCGAGGCGAAGTCGCGGAAGGGCTCCAGGCGGTTGGGCACCGTCGGGTTCCTCAGGCCCACGCTCTCCAGCGGATAGGTGGAGGCGGGGAACGCGCCCAGCCCGTTCGCGCCGCGGAAGGCGTTGATGGCGTTGATCTCGGAGTGCACGATCTCGCCCGCCGGCGTCATCATCGCGATGATCGGCAGCCCCGCCTTGCCCTCGGAGAGCCACGGCTCCACGAGAGGATAGGTGGCGTCGTAGTTGATGAGCGGCTGGCCCAGCGCCGTCTGCTCGTTCGCGTCGAGCACGCCGTTGAGGTTGGCATCGGCCGCCAGGCGCATCTCCTCCTCGTGGAGCTGGCTGCGGAAGCTCTCCGCGCCGGCCGGTTCCACAATGACCTGGCCGAATAACCCGCTGGAATTGTTCCCCATGTTGCCGTCGGAGCCGAAGGTGGACGCCGGGTTGGACACCACGTACACCCCCTCCTTCGCCGCGTACAGCACGTATTGCGCCGTTCCGCCCGCGGCCGGCGCCTGGCTGTCGGCGTTCACCCCCACGTGGGCCCCGTCATCGCCCATCCCGGTCACGTATTGCATCCCGGAGGCGTGGAACCCCACCCGCCGCTCCGCGGGCTGGTCGTTCACGATGGGCGCCCGGAACTGCTGCCCCGCCGGCGTCACTATCGGCGCGTTGAAGGGGTTCGCCACGGGCGTGAGCAGGTTCTGGAAATTGACCGTCAGGCAGTCGCCCTGGCGCACGCGCAGCACGATCGGGCGGTGACGCTTGTCGGGCCTGAGGTCCACCTGCCCCGCAATGGCCAGACCCTGCAACGCCGGGTTGGCCGCGTTCTTCAGCGGCAGCAGGGAATTGACGTTCACCACGTCGCGCCGCAGCGCGTACATCGCACCGTTGACGTTGCCCGCCCCCAGCCGGTTGTACATCAGCGGCTTGTCGAAGGCCACGATGTCCGCCGTGACGTTGCGCTGACACGTAATCGCCGCCTGCGACGCCGGCGCCGCCAGCAGCGCCATCACGCCCAGGCCGGCCAGGCCCAGAACCTGTCCGACCCGCGCCGGGCTCACACGACCCGACCTCATCCCCGCTCCGGGAGACCGCTCTCGATTCCTCATGACCACCTCCATGTTGCGATGCACCACATAAGACTTTGTGCCGCGCCGCGCAGCTTCGCGGGTCACGGCACTTCAGTAGTCAAGGGGCACGAAGTGTGCCCGCGCGTAGGGTAATGCACGTACGCAATTCTTAATTAACTGATTCAACGTCTATAAACTCGATAGATTTCATCCTCTAGACCGTGTCTTAATCCGTCCGGGCCTGGGGATCGACCCTCGCCAATGTGGAAAAAACCACAATCGTGGGTGCATACTTTCCCAACCGATCTTAAGAATCTGGCGATCCGCGGCTCAATATTTCTGCGCTGCGGGAGCGCGCGGTCACCCTCCCCAGAGGGCCTGTATGCTGCAGCGCCGCATGCAGGCTGTCGAACAGCCTTGAACGGGAAGACGGAGCCGCCCCCGCGCAGGGAGGCATTGCGGGACGCGACGCGAGGGCGAGAGAATCAGCGGGCGCCGGGGGACGGCGCCCAAGGGCGATCAGGAGGGCAGTTGCGGGCCCCGGGACGCGATCCAGAGGCGGATCAGCTCGGAGAGGTTGCGCACCTGCAGCTTCTCGGTCATGCGCGACTTGTAGACCTCGACCGTGCGCGGACTGATGCCCAGGGACTCCCCGATCTCGCGATTGGAGTGGCCCTCGGCCACGAGCTCCATGACCTGGCGCTCCCGGGCCGTGAGCCGCTCAACCCGCTGCAGCCAGTCCGCCATCCGCGCCGATTCCTGCTGCCGCCGGCCCACCCGGTCCAGGACGCCATGCAGGGTCTCCACCAGCACTTCGGTGTCCAGGGGCTTTTCCAGGAAATCCTCGGCGCCTGCCTTGAGAGCCGCCCGCGCCATGCCTACGTCCCCGTGGGCGGTGATGATGATGATCGGAATCGGGTGACCCTGCTCCGCGAGCCGGGACTGCAGTTCCAGGCCACTCATTCCCGGCATGCGCACGTCGAGCAGCAGGCACCCGGGTTGGCCCGGGCGGTACACGGAGAGAAATGCCTCGGCCGAGTCCAGGCTCACGGAGCGGAACCCCTTGAGGCCCAGCAGGATCGCCAGGGAATCGCGCACTGCGGCGTCGTCGTCCACGATGAATACCGTGGCTTCGGAGGGAATGGCAGCGTCAATCATGGATGGGGAGTGTGAAGATAAAACAAGCGCCGCCCCCGGGGGACGGCTCGTGCCATATTTTACCCCCGTGGGCCTCGACGATGGATCTGCTGATCACCAGACCCAGCCCCATGCCGTCGCTCTTGCTGGTGAGGAAGGGCTGGAACAGGCGGTCCGCGATGTTCGGGTCGACGCCGGGCCCCGTGTCTTGCACTTCGATCGTGACATGGCCCGCGCCGGCGCGCACTGCCGTGATAACGATCTCCCGCTTGCTTCCCTGCACCGCCCCGAGCGCGTCGATGGCATTTAGGAGCAGGTTCTGCAGCACCATCTCGATCTGCAGCGGATCCGCGCGAAACGCAGGCAGGTTGGGCGCGACTGAGGCCGTGATGGTGATCCCCTTGCGCCCTATGCGATTCGAAAAGGTCGCGACGGCACCCTGCACCAGGTCTTCGACTGAACACTCTTTGACATGAAGCGCGCCGCCCCGAAAAAATTCCCGCAGGCGCCTGATTACCTCCGCCGCCCGCCCGGCTTCCTTCTCCGCCTTGCCCAACACCTCGGCAAGCTCCCGGGATCGATCCCCCGGCTCCCCGACCAGGTGGCTGCAGGCCTGGAGATAGCTCGAGATCGCCGACAGGGGTTGATTCAGCTCGTGAGCCAGAGCCGAGGACATTTCTCCCGCCCCGGCGAGCCGCGTCAGGCGGTTCAACAAAGCCTCCCGCTCGATCAGGGCGCTGCGCGCCTTCTCTTCTTCGGTGACCGCCATTCCCAGAAACATCCCGGTGAGTGCCAGCGTGAGCAGCAGCAGTTGCAGCGCGTGAACGCCGCCCGCCAATTGCCCGCCCTCCCAGGCCGCCACGACCAGGGTAAGTTGCACGCCCAGGACGGCGGCGGTGGCGCCGGAAATCCCCTGGCGCATGGCGATCCAGATCAGGGGCAGGAACAAGAGGTAGAAACCGCGTATCTCGTCCACCGCCTCGACCCCGAAAACCAGCCACAGCGCGAACCCGAGGCCCAGCGCCTGCGCCACCATCTCCCGGTCCGGCTTCCACCCGGGCGCAGACCGGTCGGAACGACGCGCGAACACCAGCAGGAACGGGGCCGTCACCAGGAGCCCCGTCGCCTCCCCAATCCACGCGCCCAGGACCCGGCCCGCCAGTTCGGCACCGGCGGGCGAGTCCCCGGAATAGTAGATGCCCACGATCGCGAGAGCGACCAGCAGCGCGGCGGCCACAGCCGTGCCGCAGAACCAGACCAGATCCTCCTGCGTGGTCAGCCCGCGCGCCGGTCGGCCTTCGCGGAGCCAGAGGGCGGCGGCGCCGTAAATCGCCGCAATGGCGAGGGACGCCACAACCACGTGAGACGGTGACTGCGTCCCGCCCCGGGTCACGAACTCACCGATCAGGGTCGCCACGAGCACCGCCGGAACATAGCCCGGGCCGAACCGCAGCAGCAGCGCGAAAGTGAGCCCGGCCGGCGGATCCCAGGGCGCGATGCCCGTGGCCGCGGCGGGATGGGCATGCACCATCCAGTCGAGCAGCGCATAGCCCGCCACGTAGGCCAGCCCGATCAGCGGCCGGCGGATGGTCGGCGGCAGCCGGACCGCGACGGAAATCATGGTGCCGCCAATCTATTGACCGGCCGCGGCGCCGTCAACCCGCGAGGCGCCCGGACGAAAAGAAAAAGGGCGCGGCCCTTGCGGACCGCGCCCCAGTTTTCCCTGGTGCGTTGTTGTTGTTGACTGTGCTCCCGGCTTACTGCACCCGGAAGATCCCCCATACCCCGCTCGCGTTGCCGAAGCTGGCCTGGTCGCGGAACAGGTAGTCGCCCGCCACCGCGTTGTCGCCGCCCGCCGCCGGCCAGTTCCGCCCGTCCAGGCCCGGCGCGCCGGGCAGGACGATGTCGAAATGGCTCGGCGCGTTCCAGCTCTCCTGCCCGCCCTGGGCGAAGCCCATGGGGTTCACGCCGAGGGCCTTCGAGCCCAAGCCGACCATGTTGCAGGCCCCCGGCAGCGTGTTGCGGGACTCGCCCGGGCAAACATAGGGGTCGCGCTGCCACACATGCCCATGAAGGGCGAAGGTGGAGCCGCGGGTGGTGCCGAAGGGATTCGTGATGTGAATCCGCGCGGCCTTGCCCGCCGTGGCCTGCATCACCGGGGTCGCCGGGTCACCGCCGACACCCGGGTAGGTGTTGCTGTAGAGCGCGTGCTGGTCGGTGATGGTGCCGTAGCAGCCGGGTTGGGGTGCGCCGTTCGCGTTGCGGCAGTTGCCGAAAGGCGCCTGGGGCAGGATCCCGGCCCGGAACCACATGGGCTCCACGCCGTAGTTCACCGCCATGCCGGTCGCTTCCTGGCTGTCCTCGGGAATGCCCACGCCCTCGCCGTTCATGTGCTCCACCGGGGTGCCGTCCCGGTAGTACTGGGTCAGGCCCTTGGTGAGCACCAGTGAGAAGTCGTCGAAGCTGCCCGAGGCGGCCGAGGCCACCGCGGCCTGGGCACGGGTACCCCGCGTGCCGGCGCCGTTCTGACGGTCGAGGACCTGGGTGTTCTCGGTCCAGGTGGCATCCGCGGGGAGCACCACCATGGCGCCCACCAGCGACTTGGCCCCCTGCTTGACCTTGTCGGCCCCCAGCAGGTTGGACCCGCCGAACTCCACCGGCGTCGCCACCAGGTTGCCCCCGGTGAAGGCGACGTCACCCGCGTACCAGCGGTAGGTGATGGGGGCTCCCCCGGGGATGGCCAGCTTGTTGGCCTGGTTCGTCCCCACCAGGAATCCCGCGTCCACCCCCTGGTCAAGAGCCGCCATTTGCGGCGCCAGGCTGACCCAGCTCGAGGGCCGGAACAGGTTCACGTTGAAAGTGGTGGCGCCCGCCGGGTCGAACCGGTCGCGCTTCACCACGCCCTGGATGAACGAGTAGGTCGCCAGGTCGGGGGCGGTGGAGTTGTTGCCCTGGTTGCCCGGCAATGCCTGTAGCGCCGGCAGCCGGTTGCGCAGGGTCACCTGGACGCACTCCCCGGCCTTGGCCCGGATCACCAGCGGCTCCACCGGCTTCCCGGCCAGCAGCCGTCCCTGGGCATCCAGGTCCGCCGTCGGCACATACAGGATCGCGGTCGGGTCGTTGATCGGACCCTGGTGGGTCAGCGTTGCCTCCAGGCCCGTCAGCGGGTCAACCCCAAGCCCGGTCACCGTGGTGGCCCGGTGGTTGTACACCAGGGTGCCCCCGTTGGCGTTGAGGGGGCCGCCCACGTGCTGGGTCGCCACCAGGTTGGCGAACGTCCCGGGCGCCGTGGTGGCGGGAGTCGGGATGGTCACGCCCAGGGCGTTGGTCAGCGCGTTGTTGGCCAGCACCGCGGTGATGTCGTAGTTGCGCACGGTGGCCCCCGCCGGGCAGGCGCCATTGAAGCTCGCCAGGTTGTTGATGACCGGCGCGCCGACGCCGCCGCCCGGCAGCGTGAACAGGTTCCCCACGCCCTGGGGCTGGTTGTGCACCCGCAGGATGCCCCACATGCCGCTCCACCAGCCGTCGTTGCCGCCGTCCATGGAGTAGGCATAGTCGGTGTTGGCCACCTGGCGCGAGCTGGGCACCACCGGCACCGCGAGCGTGAACTGCTCGGAGATGCCGCCCGCCTGGGCATTCCTCCAGCCGGAGTTGGGCGCCTTGCCGTGGCCCGAGCCCGCCTGCAGCCACTTCATGCCGAAAATGCTGGCGTTGTGCTCCTCCTCATGCCCGCCGGCCTGCATCTTCACCCGCACCATGTCGCCCGGATAGGCCCGGATCATGGGCGTGAACGGGTCACCCCCCGTGAAGCCGGCCGCGTTGATGTGGGGCGGGAAGCGGGTGCCGTTGATCACCGTGGCGCCATTGGGCATCACGTTGAGCTCGGCGATGGCCCGGTCGGTGCGGGACTGCAGCGCGAAGGCCAGGTCTCCCCGTTCGCCGTCGGCCTGCATCCCGCGCTTGCCGTCTGGTCCCACCTTGCGCGGGTCGTAGACGCGCAGCGCCACGGGCTCGGCGCGGTAGTTCACCACCAGCAGCCCCGGGTCCTGGACGTCGATGGCCTGGGGACAGGGACGGGTCGGGCAGAAATTACCCGCCTCGCCGGGATTCACCCCAGCGGCGGCGGTGTTGACGATCTCGGCGTAGAGATCGGGGAACACCGGGGCGATCTGCAGCCTCGCCGGAGGGTTGATGGCGAACCGGAAGGTGTCCGCCACCGTGGCGCGGTTCGGCAGGTCCCGGTTGCCCAGGTTCTGGAACTGGGGCGCCAGCCCCGGTCCGGTGCCGGCGAGCGGCAGGCCGTCCTGGTTGGTGCCGACATAGACGCCGGCCTCGTAGGCGTGCTGGAAGTCCGAGTACTCGAAGTAGAACTCGCGGTAAGGCTCCAGCGCCGCCGCCCCCAAGGGGGTCCCCGCCTGGGGCAAAATCGCCGCCTGCCAGGAGGTGGGTCCGCCGTCCCAGCGGCAGGGCGTGGTGTTGGGCGTGAGGCTGGCCGCCGGCTGGGTGCCGTTGACCCCCGTCGTGCAGCCCAGCCCGGTGCCGGTCTCGTTCTGCACCCACCGGGAGCCCGCGGGTTCCGTGAGCACCGTCGAGTAGAGGCCGATCTGCTGGTGGGTCGAGGGACCGTAGTGGTCGTGGGTGAAGATGATCCCGAGGCCCCGGTCCACCTTGTCGGTGTTGACCACCGGGTCGGCGAACCAGCGCTGGATCGTGGTCCTCGCCCCGAGCCAGGCCTGGGCGAAGGTCAGTCGCGCGCCGGGCGCGGCGCGCCCGTCCAGGGCCGCCGCCACCGAGGAGAAATACGGGTGCGGCAACGGGTGCAGCTCGGCAGCGTTGCCCGGGCCCGGAGTTGTTCCGTGGCAGGCATCGGCATGGCCGTTGAAGCAGTTGATGGCCTCGATGCGCTCGCGCACCGCCCCCGGCGAGAGGGTGCCGTCCTCGTAGTTCCAGCCGTTGGCCGCCCCGTCGGTCGTGGTCAGATCCCATTTCGGCAGGTGGATGTGCTGCCCGATGATGTCCGTGGGCGTGCGCACCTGGTAGTCGTCGATCTCGTAGACCTCCGGCACCAGGTTGGAGTGATGGAACACCGCGCAGTCCAGGGTGTTGAGCCGCATCACCAGGGGCTCGGGGGGCTTGGTCTTGGCCGTCACCGGGCCCACGTCCTCCCACAGGGCGACGATGCGCTGCTGCGGGAAGTGGTAGCCGGTCTTGGTGAGCACCGCGTCGAACTGCATGTTGGTGCCCTTGTAGATCCGGGGCGTGTCGCTGTTGAACACGCTGGAGCCGGTCACCGTCATCCCGGCCGGGTCGAGCATCCCTGTCGCCTCGGGTCCGAAAAACTTGCCGGTGACGCCGGTCTTCAGGATCGCGCCGTCGTCGCCGATGCAGGGGTTGTGATAGGGGGCGCCCACCACCGGCTTGGAGCCGTTGAGCACGAAGTTCGCAGTCTGCGCCACGAAATTGCCGGTGGCCGGATCCTTCACGATCCTGGCGGTTGGGTGGTTGCGCACGGCGTGGAACTCCATGGCCACCTGCTCCAGGTCAGTGCCCTGCTCCGGGTAGTACACCGGCTTGGCCTTGGCCACCACCTTGGAGAAGTCGATGGCCGAGACCACGTTAACCGGGGTCGCGGCGCCGTCGGCGTAGCCCTGCAGCGCGTGGCGCGGCAGGCCCCCGTCAAAGCCGGCGGCCTGGGCCGGGTTGATGTCCGCCCACAGCGGGTTGCCCGAGTTCTTGAGCGCCGTCGCCTGGGCGGTGCTCAGCATGTCCAGCACCGGCGTGGGCGGGCGCTGCCCGATCACCTCCTCCATGCCCGCCACCCAGAACGGATAGCCGGGGTT
>DKBC01000326.1 GCA_002451065.1 Betaproteobacteria bacterium UBA6910 | reverse complement strand
CCTGGTGTTCATCAACCGCCGCGGTTTTGCGCCGGTTCTGGCCTGTCCCTCCTGTGGCTGGGTATCCCCGTGTCCACGATGCTCGGGCCGGCTGGTGGTGCATCTCGACCGGCAGCGCTTGCTTTGCCACCACTGCGGGCACGCCGAGAGCCTGCCGCGCGCCTGCCCGGGCTGCGGAAACCAGGACCTGCGTCCCCTGGGACACGGCACCCAGCGTGTGGAATCCGCCCTCGCCGCCCTATTCCCCGCAGCCCGCGTTGCCCGGGTGGATCGGGATACCGCACGCCGCAGGCACTCCTGGCAGCAGGTCCTGTCGGCAATTCGCGACGGGCGCATCGACGTCCTGGTGGGCACCCAGATTCTGTCCAAAGGCCACGACCTTCCGTCCGTATCCTTGGTCGGCGTACTCAATGCCGACAGCGCCCTCTACGCCAGCGATTTCCGGGCCGCCGAGCGGCTTTTCGCTCAACTAATCCAGGTCGCAGGCCGCGCCGGCCGCGGCGCTATTCCGGGCGAGGTGCTGGTGCAGACGCAATTTCCGGATCATCCGCTATACCAAGCGCTGTGCCGGCACGATTTCGACACCGTGGCAGCGGAATTGCTGGAGGAGCGCCGCGACGCGGGCTTTCCGCCCTTCGTTCACCAGGCCCTGCTGCGGGCGGAATCGCCGCAGCGGGAGCGTGTCATGGACTTCCTGGGTCGGGTTCGAGCGCTGGCTCCCGCAGGCAACACCGGTATCACCCTGTTCGAGCCGGTTCCCGCCCCGATGGCCCGGGTCGCGGGCATGGAACGGGGGCAGCTCTTGGTGCAGTGTGACTCGCGCGCCGAACTCCAGCGCTTTCTCGTCGAATGGCGCCGGAACATCTCGGCCCTGCAGGAGCGCCATGTGCGATGGGCGCTGGACGTGGACCCCCTGGATGCCTGATGCGGGAGACAGGCCGCATCCGCCACCACTATAATAGGCGCCCCATGAATGCCCCACCGCACCTTGACTACAAGAGCCACGTTGCCGAACTCTTCTCCAGCGCGCTTGCACTGGTGGCGCCGGACGCGGGCGTCGCCGTAGAGGTCGAGCGCCCTAAGCAGCGTGAGCACGGGGATTTCGCCTGCAATCTGGCGCTGCAGCTGGCGCGGCCCCTCAAGCGCAATCCGCGCGATATCGCCAGGACGCTCATCGACGCTCTGCCCCCGTCGGGTTACGTCGAGCGCGCCGAGATCGCGGGGGCCGGATTCATCAATGTTCACCTCAAGCCGGCCGCCAAGCAGAAGGCGCCCCGGATCGTCCTTGAGGCCGCCGCCGGCTACGGCCGCCGCAGCCTCGGGCGGAACACGAAGGTTCAGGTGGAATTCGTATCCGCCAATCCCACCGGCCCGCTGCATGTCGGCCACGGCCGGGGGGCGGCGTACGGCGCAAGCCTTGCGAATATCCTGCAAGCCGCGGGCTATGACGTCACCCGCGAGTTCTATGTGAACGACGCGGGGCGCCAGATGGACATTCTGGCGCTTTCCACCTGGCTGCGTTATCTGGAAGCCGCCGGGGAGACGACTGAATTTCCTGCCAACGGCTACCGTGGCGAATATGTACGTGTGATGGCGCGCACCATTTTTTCCCTCCATGGCCGGCGCTATGTGCGGGCATCGGACGAGGCGATGGCCGGCGCGCCTTCCGACGCGGAGGACCCGGAAGGCCGGGTGGACGCGTTGATCGCCAACGCCAAACGGCTGCTCGGCCCGGAGTACGGCTACATCCATGGTTTCGCCCTCACCGAGCAGTTGGGAGACTGCCGCAATGACCTCGCAGAGTTCGGCGTGACCTACGACTCATGGTTCTCGGAAAATTCGCTTCATGACAGCGGCAAGGTCGGGCGAGTCGTGGATCTGCTCGAGAGCAACGGCCACGTCTACTTGCAGGATGGGGCGCGCTGGTTCCGGTCCAGCGCCTTCGGCGACGAAAAGGACCGCGTGGTTCAGAGGGAAAACGGGCAGTACACCTATTTTGCGGCCGACATCGCGTACCACCTGAACAAGTTCGAGCGGGGTTTCGAGCGCGTGGTCGACGTGTGGGGCGCGGATCACCACGGCTACATGCCGCGCGTGCGGGGAGCCCTGAGCGCGCTGGGCTTGGACGCGCAACGCCTCACCGTGGCGCTGGTGCAGTTTGCGGTGCTCTATCGGCAGGGAAAGAAGGTCTCCATGTCGACGCGGGCCGGGGATTTCGTAACCCTGCGCGAGTTGCGCAACGAAGTGGGAAACGACGCCGCCCGCTTCTTCTACGTCCTGCGCAAGAGCGACCAGCATCTGGATTTCGATCTCGACCTCGCCAAGTCACAGAGCCAAGAAAACCCCGTCTACTACGTCCAATACGCCCACGCGCGGGTTGCAAGCGTCCTGCGCGAATGGGGCGGTGATCCGGCGGAGCTCACGCGGGTGGAAACCGGGGCGCTTGCCAGCGACCGCGAGCTCGCGCTCCTGCAGCGGCTCCTGGAGTTTCCGGACGTGGTGGAGAACGCGGCCGTGGAGCTCGCGCCCCATTTCGTGGTGTTCTACCTGAGGGAACTCGCCGGGGAATTCCACAGCTACTATAATGCCGAGCGCTTTCTGGTTCCGGAGGAGCAGGTGAAACACGCCCGCTTGGCGCTGGTGGCGGCCATCGGTCAGGTAATTCGCAACGGGCTTGCCCTGGTCGGGGTGAGCGCACCGGAGAAAATGTAGCTTCGTCGCGCATGAGCCGGGATTACAAGGGTAACGGGAGACCAATGTCAGAGACCGGGAAAGGCAATGCGTTCATTGGCGGATTGCTTCTCGGGCTGCTGCTGGGCCTTGGGATCGCGGTGGGAATCGCCTGGTATCTTTACCAGGGGCCGAGCCCCTTTCTGTCCAAGGAGCAGCAGGCCGAAACCAAGCCGGAAGCTCCCCTCGCGAGACCGGAGCCCGCCCAGTCCACGGTTCCCACTCCCTCGAAACCCCGCTTCGAGTTCTACAAGATTCTTCCCGGCAGCGAGCAGCCGATCACCGACCGGGAACTCAAGGAAGCCGCCAAGAAGCCGGCGCCGGCCCGGGACCTGTATTTCCTCCAGGCGGGCTCGTTCCAGGGCGCGGTGGACGCCGACAATCTCAAGGCCAGGCTGGCGCTGCTCGGCGTGGAAGCGACCATCAGCACCGTCACCCTGCCGGACAAGGGCACCTTCCACCGCGTGCGGATCGGACCCTACACCAGGATCGAGGACCTGAATCGGGCCCGTGAAACCCTGAAACAAAACGGGGTCGAGACCACTCTCATAAAAGCCAAGGAAGCGCCCCAGTAAACCCGGGGGCCGGCCTCCGCGTTTGACTTAATTCAACCATCTGCAACAGTTCAGTGGGAGACATCATGCAACTGACCCGATACCTGGCATTTGCCACACTTTTCCTGGCCTGGAGCATGCCTCCAGCATTCGCCGAGGCGGTCGCCGGCCGCGACTACCAGGACATCCGACCTCAGCCCACCCAAACCGGGGACAAGATCGAGGTGATCGAGTTCTTCTGGTATGGGTGCCCTCACTGCAATGACCTCCACCCGTACCTGAAAAAGTGGCTCGCCAGCAAGCCGGCCGACGTGGAATTCCGCTACGTGCCCGCCATCTTTCGCGACTCCTGGGTGCCCGGTGCCAAGCTGTTCTATGGGCTCGAGATCACCGGAGACCTGAACCGCCTCAACGACAAGGTTTACGACGCGATTCATCTTGAAACCATCAATGCAGGTGATGAGAAGGCCCTCGTGGACTGGGCGGTGAAGCAGGGCGTGGACCGCAAGAAGCTGGAGGACGCGATGAAATCCTTCTCCATGGGCAGCAAGGTGGCGCGCTCCAAGCAGATGTCCAAGGATTACCAGTTGAAGGGCGTGCCCGCCGTGGTGGTGGATGGCAAGTACCTCACCGGACCCGGTTTGGCCCAGACGGGACCGGAGCATTTCACACCCGTACTGGACGAAGTCATCGACAAGGCCCGTAAGGAGCGCACGGCAGCAGGCAAGAAATAAGCCACGTTTGGCGCTCAAGGTCATCATCACCGGAGCGTCCAGCGGCCTGGGCCGGGCCCTGGCCCGGCACTACGCCGCCCTCGGCGCCCAATTGGGGCTGTTCGCGCGCCGGTCCGACGCCTTGGCCGACGTCGCCGGCGGCCTCGCGGGGACTCCAGCCCTCTGTGCTGCCGATGTTCGCGATCCCGCCGCCATGCGAGCGGGGGGCGAAGACTTCGTTCGCCGCTTCGGGGCGCCCGACCTGGTAATCGCCAATGCGGGAGTGAGTGGCGGGACCCTTACCGAGCGCGCGGAGGACCTGGATACGATTCGCGCCATCTTCGACACCAACGTCCTCGGCATCGCCCACACCTTTCAGCCCTTCATCGCGCCCATGCGGAAAGCAGGGGCCGGCACGCTCGCAGGGATATCCAGCGTCGCGGGATACCGGGGCCTTCCGGGAGCGGGCGCCTACTCGGGTTCCAAGGCAGCGGCCATCACCTATCTCGAGAGCCTGCGGGTGGAGTTGCGCGGCAGCGGTCTGCGCGTGGTCACGGTGTGCCCGGGCTACATCGCCACCGCCATGACCGCGCGCAACCCGTACCGCATGCCGTTCCTGATGGATGCCGAGGACGCGGCGCGCCGGACTGCGCGCGTGATCGCCTCCGGACGGCGCTGTGCGGTGATTCCATGGCAGATGGCCATCGTCGCGCGGCTGCTGAGGATTCTGCCCGACGCGGCGTACGATGCGCTGTTTGCGCGCGCCCCGCGCAAGCCGCGCGGCCTGTGAAGTCCCGGGATCCCGTGACGTCCTAGAATCTGGCGGGGCCCGGCAAGAAAAGAAGCACCCGCGCGGGGAAGGCGCGGGTGCGTAGAGGGGCTTGGGGGGAAGCCCTAGGAGGAAAGGGGAAGCGCCGTCGGGCGGGAAGGCTCTTCCGCCGGCTTCAAAATCTTCGCGCTGTCAGAGCGGTCGGACAGGGAGGCGATATCGCCGACAACCTCTCCGCCATCCTCAATGCTGACCTTGCCGTAGCGGATCTTGCCGGAGACCTTGCCCGAAGCGTGAACAATCAGGCGCTTGCGGGCGGTGATATCACCCTCGAAGCGGCCATGGATTTCGGCCACATCAATTTCGGCCTTCCCAATGAAGGTGCCGCTTTCGAAGATCTGGATCACGCGGCTGTTCATGGACGCCTCCACGCGCCCCTCTACCACGAGGGTGTCGCAATCGAGGATTTCCGCGCCTTTGAGCTTGATATTCGGGCCCACGATGAGCTTGCTTCCCTTGTCGTCCGCAGAGGGCGCCTTTTCGGCGGCCGGCGCTTCGGCAGGCTTGGCCGCAGACTCGGGCGCAGGGCGCGCGGGGGCGCTGCCCGGGCCGCGGTTCTGGGGGGTGTTGCCGAGAGAACGGGTTCTTCCGAAGACGCCTTCTTTGTCAAACATTATGTGACCTCCGATAAATGAAGCGGATTTCTACTTAGGAATTGCCAGGCGACGCGGCCTCCGAGGGCACGCCTCTCCTGAGCCTTGCAAGGGTCGTGCCCAAGCTCACTTGATGCCGACAACATACTGACTCATAAAGAAACTTGTTGTGCTCATAGACCCGGATTTGCCGCCACCTGTCGCCACAGGGTGACGCCAAATTTCACAGTTCGATGCTATCTTGCTGTTTTTAAATTACATGTGGGTGTCGTCCAAACCCGACAGGTAAGTCCGGGAGGTCCGTTTTTCCTGGATTTCACCGAGATTACAATTAGTTAGAGTGTTGCTTTAGGTCTCAATCGTAACTCCATGAAAACAAGCTATAAAAATTGACTCTTGCAATTTACAAAAGATCGGCTCACACTTCGCACAGCTTGTGCCTCACAGGCTAAAAAACACAACATCTAGTAGGAGGATACTCCGCCGCCCGGCGGATTTCCACGACAATATCGCAAGGCGACAAGGGACTTTTTTCCCTCCTAAAATCAAAGGAACGGAGACCAATGAAAATCGAGACCACGAGCGAATTCCACGCACCGACCACCCAGCTGCCCGAGCAGGAGATCAGTAGCGACGTTCTGCTCGAAAAGTACGCCAAGGGGGATGAGGCGACCGCCGACGAGGTCCGCCGCCGGGTCGCGCGCGGCCTCGCCTTGGCTGAGAAGGAAGAGTTGCGCACCCAATGGGAGGAGCGCTTCTTCTGGGCCCAGAAGAACGGTTTCATAGCCGCGGGGCGCATCAACTCCGCGGCGGGCACCGAGATCCAGGCGACGCTGATCAATTGTTTCGTTCAGCCGGTGGGCGACGCCGTTTCCGGGATGCAGGACGGGCGTCCCGGCATCTACGACGCGCTGCTGATGGCGGCGGAGACTATGCGCCGGGGCGGCGGCGTCGGTTACGACTTCTCCTCCATTCGGCCGGTGGGCGCAAAGGTGAAAGGCACGGCGAGCCATGCCAGCGGCCCGGTGTCCTACATGCGTGTGTTCGACCGCTCCTGCGAGACCGTGGAATCGGCGGGATCCCGCCGCGGCGCCCAGATGGGGGTCATGCGTTGCGATCACCCGGACGTGGAGCAGTTCATTCACGCCAAGGACCAGGGAGATTTGCGCAACTTCAACATCAGTGTCGGCATCACCAACGCGTTCATGGAGGCGGTGGTGGCGGATGCCGACTGGCACCTGGTCCACAGCGCCCAGCCCTCTCCCGAACAGATCGAGGCCGGCGCTTACCAGCGCGACGATGGGCTATGGGTTTACCGGGTGGTGAAGGCCCGGGATCTGTGGAAACAGATCATGGACTCCACCTACGACCATGCGGAGCCAGGCGTGCTGTTCCTGGATCGCATGAACGAGGACAACAATCTTTCCTACATCGAGACTATCGAGTCCACCAATCCCTGCTCCGAGCAGCCGCTGCCACCGTACGGTTGCTGCTGCCTCGGCTCGATTAATCTTGCCCAGATGGTGGAGAACCCGTTCACCGAAAGCGCCGCCTTCAACTTCGGCCTGTTCCGGGAGGTGGTCTGGGTCGCAACCCGCATGCTGGACGACGTGCTCGACGTCACCTTCTGGCCCCTGACCGAGCAGCGCGAGGAGGCGATGAACAAGCGCCGCATCGGCCTTGGCTTCACCGGTCTCGGCGACGCGCTGATCATGATGCGCCTCAAGTACGACACCGACGAGGCGCGCGCTTTCGCGGCCCGCATCTCGCGCGTGATGCGCGATGAGTCCTACATGGCTTCGGTGCACCTTGCCCAGGAGAAGGGCGGCTTCCCGCTGCTCGACAAGGACCAGTATCTTTCCGCCCCTCGCTTCGCTTCGCGCCTCCCGGACGAGATCAAGGACGCCATACGCCAGCACGGAATCCGCAACTCGCACCTGCTCTCCATCGCGCCCACGGGAACGATTTCCCTGGCTTTCGCGGACAATGCTTCCAACGGCATCGAACCGCCTTACTCCTGGTACTACACGCGCAAGAAGCGCATGCCGGACAACACCCAGCGTACCTACAGCGTCGAGGATCACGCCTGGCGGCTTTACAAGCATCTGGGCGGCGACATGGACAACCTGCCCTCCTATTTTGTTACCGCCCTGGAAATCTCGGCCCTGGATCACATGCACATGGTCGCCGCCGTGGCGCCCTATGTGGACACGGCGATCTCCAAGACGGTCAACGTGCCCGAGAACTATCCCTACGAGGACTTCAAGGACCTGTACCTGGAAGCCTGGCGCTCGGGCCTGAAAGGCCTCGCCACCTACCGGCCCAACAGCGTGCTGGGAAGCGTGCTGTCCGCGACGCCCGCGCCGGAGACCCAGTCAAAGACGCAGCCCAGCGATCTTTCGTTCGACGGGGACCGGCGCATCCGCATCGAGAGCCTGCCCAAGCCGGCCCTGGCGAGCCTGCGCTGGCCGGGGCGGCCCAAGCTCAAGGGGGGGAACCCGGCGTGGACCTACATGGTGGAGCACCCCTGGGGCGACTTCGCCATCTTTGTCGGCCATGTGGAAAACGGGGAAAGCTATCCGTTCGAGGTGTGGGTCAACGGCGCCGAGCAGCCCCGGGGCCTGGGCGCCGTGGCCAAAACCCTCTCCATGGACATGCGTGCCCGGGACCGGGCATGGCTCAAGTACAAGCTGGAGACCCTGGCCAAGACTTCCGGCGACGACGACTTCGACCTCCCCATGCCTCCGGACGGCACCGTGATGCGCATGCCCTCGGTGGTGGCGGGATTCGCGCGCATCGTGCAGTGCCGCTGCGAGGAGCTCGGCGCCTTCGACGAGAAGGACGAGGCCACCCCGGTGATGGACTCGCTGTTCGCCAAGAAGGAACCCAAGACCGGCACCGACGGAACCCTGTCCTGGACGGTGGACGTCAGCAATCCCGCCACCGGCGACGATTTCGTGCTGGGACTGAAGGAGCTGGTGCTGCCCGACGGCCAGCGTCGGCCCTACTCCATGTGGCTCGCGGGCAATTATCCGCGCGCCCTGGACGGGCTGTGCAAGCTGCTTTCCCTGGACATGCGGGTCATCGACCCGGCGTGGATCGGCATG
>DKBC01000089.1 GCA_002451065.1 Betaproteobacteria bacterium UBA6910 | reverse complement strand
CCGCTCGGCGGCGAGGACCTCGCGCAGGGCGCCATAGACAGGCAGGGTATAGGTCTGCGCCTGGGTGCGCATCGCCGCCGCCAGTTCTGCCGCACTGCCGAGGCGCTGGCCATACGTGCGCGGCCTGCCGACTTTGCCCAGTGCCGGCGCGGGGCGTGCCTAACCCGACTTCCGCAACTCGACCCACACTCGGCCGAATTTCCGGGCCGGTAGGCTCCGTAACCCATTGAATGTCTGTTGGTGAGGGCCGAAAGAAGAACGGAAAGCGCTTGTAGTGGAGACCTACCTTGTTGACGCCATTGGCTTTTCTCTCACAATGGCGGCATGTTTCTGCGAGCCAACACCCGCAAGAAAGACGGCAAGCTCCATCGCTACTGGAGCGTGGTGGAGAGTCGGCGCACAGCAGACGATCGAGTGCTGCAGCGCCAAGTGCTCTACCTCGGGGAGATCAACGACAGCCAGAAGAGGGCGTGGACTCGGGCTATAAAAGTTTTCGCCGATGATGGTGAGGCATCTCAGGTCGCGATCTTCCCCGACGACCGCCAAGTCCCGGAGTTGGACTGCGAGGTGGTGCAGATCCGCTTGAGCGAGCTCTCGTTGCAGCGCCCGCGCCAATGGGGTGCGTGCTGGCTGGCCCTTGAGCTTTGGGGTCAGCTCGATCTGGATCGGTTCTGGTCGCCGCGATTGCCCCCGAGTCGGCAGGGCACACGCTGGCTGAACGTGCTCAAGACGTTGGCGACCTACCGCCTCATTGATCCGGGCAGCGAGTGGCGCCTGCACCGGCATGGGTATCGTCACAGTGCCCTTGGGGATCTGCTCGGCGAGGATGAGGGTATCGTGCAAAGCGATACCCTGTATCGCTGCCTCGATAAGTTGTTGGCCCACAAGGAGTCGCTTTTCAGCTACCTGCGTGCGCGTTGGCAAGATCTGTTCGGGGTCCGCTTCGAGGTCCTGCTCTACGACCTGACCAGTACCTACTTCGAGTCCGACCCGCCCGGGTATGGCAAGCGCCAGTTCGGCTATTCGCGCGATAAACGCTTTGACTGCGTGCAGGTGGTCATCGCCCTGATCGTGACCCCGGAAGGTTTCCCGATTGCCTACGAGGTGATGGCGGGGAACACCGCCGACAACAGCACGCTGGCCGATTTTCTGGATCGGATCGAAGCACAATACGGCAAAGCAGAGCGGATCTGGGTCATGGACCGGGGCATTCCCACAGAAGAGGTGCTCGCGCGGATGCGCAGCGCCGAGACCCCGCTACGCTATCTTGTCGGGACCCCGAAGGGTCGCTTGAGCAAGCTCGAAAAAGCCTTCCTCACCAAACCCTGGGAGCAGGTGCGCGAGGCGGTGCAGGTCAAGCTCTTGGATCAGGGCGAGGAACTCTATGTCCTGGCGCGTAGCGAGGGGCGGCGCAACAAGGAACGCGCCATGCGCCGGCGGCGCCTGAAGCGGCTGTGGCGGCGTCTACACGAGCTGCAAGGGCAGAAGCTCACCCGCGACCAGCTCTTACTGAAGCTTGGCGCGGCCAAGAAAGAGGCCGGGCGCGCCTACACCCTGGTGGCGATCCGCCTGCCCGATCCAGACCAGCCAGTCACCCCGCAAACATTCACCTTCGTCCTGCGCAAGGACAAGTTGCGAGAGGTCCGTCGGCGCGAAGGCAGCTACCTGCTGCGTTCCAATCTCACGGGCGAGGATCCAGCCGCACTGTGGCGGTACTACATTCAGCTCACCGAGATCGAGCAGGCCTTCAAGGAACTCAAAAGCGACCTGGCCATCCGACCCATCTACCACCAAACCGATGAACGCATCGAGGCCCACATATTCGTGGCCTTCATCGCCTATTGCCTGCAGGTTACCTTGAAGTATCGGCTCAAGGCCCTGGCCCCGGGGCTGACCCCGCGCGCGGCGCTGGAGAAGTTCGCCCCGATGCAGATGGTCGATGTGCGGGTGCCGACCACCGATGGCCGCGTTCTGATCCTGCCCCGCTACACCCAGCCAGACGCCGATCAGAAGCTGCTTCTGTCCCAACTGAAGCTCACGCTGCCCGAACAACCGCCGCCGCGTATCCAATCACAGCCGGCCCAGATTGCCTGACCGAGAAGCCGGCTTGTAGTGGCGACCTTTTGATCCTCGATCTTCGTTTATCAACCAGTTACGCTCGCCCACGCCCCTGAGTTGCGGAAATAGGGCTACCAGTACAGCGGCTTCTGCGAGCACTACCGGGCCTTCGCGAAGCAGCTGCCCGTCACCCTGCGGCAAACCCACGCCCCGGGCGAGCGGCTGTTTGTCGACTACAGCGGGCAGACCCTCCCGATCATCGATCCGGGCACCGGGGAGGTGCGTCAAGCGCAGCTGTTCGTGGCGGTGTTGGGGGCGTCCAACTACACCTACGTTGAGGCCAGTTGGACCCAGGGGCTCGGGGACTGGATCGGCGCCCATGTGCGCTGCTTCGAGTTCCTCGGCGGGGTACCCGAGATCCTGGTGCCCGACAACCTCCGCAGCGGGGTGCGGCAGGCGTCCTTCTACGAGCCCGACCTCAACCCCACCTACCAGGACCTCGCCGGGCATTACGGGGTGGCCGTGCTGCCGGCGCGGGTGCGCAAACCCCGCGATAAGGCCAAGAGCCTGCCCCCGCGAAGG
>DKBC01000057.1 GCA_002451065.1 Betaproteobacteria bacterium UBA6910 | reverse complement strand
CTCCGGCGGCGGCTGCGGCGGCGGCGGCGGCGACGAAGGCATGGGCAAGGGCTACATGTACGGCAAGGAAACCCACGGCGGCGGCAAGAAGCACGTGGGCCATATGTCCGGCCAGCACGGCTCGCCCCATGAAACTGGCGCGGACCGTCACTTCGGCGGCGGCAGCGGGCTGGGCGGCCTCGGCGGGGTGCCCGAGGGCCCGGGAAACGGCCGCGGCGCCGGCCGCAGATATTGGGGCGGCTGGGTGATACCGGACGACGACGGGGATGGAACCCCGACCCAATACGCTGAAGATACCAGCGAGCTCTACATCAATCCCGGACCGGGCGGCGGAGGCGCCAGCAGGGCAGCGAGCCTGTCAGGCTCGTTCCGCTGTTCGGATGTGGGCCCCGTGCTGGCACTAGAGGCGCGTTTCTCGAACAAGAACATGGAGCGCGGCCACGAGGTCCAGCGGGCGCTGCAATCCGATGCGACATCGCCGGAAGACGAGTACCGGGAACACGCCCTGCTCGCCAGTTTCCAGGAGGAAATGCTGAAATCGTCGCCGGATCCGACGGTGGCGGGCACCTACCTTGGACTCATCGCCCACACGGAAGTGACGCCCGTGGTCGTCAAGGACGTGTGCTTCCACATGTGCGTTCCGGCACGAGACACCGGGACCCTGGAGGCGGTGGCATCCAATGCCGAGGTAGTACGGGTAGCGGTTGAATAATTTTCAACACCAGAGACGGCCGGCTCCAGGCTGGCCGCGAAGTGTCTGGCCTCCGGCGCATGCAGTCATGATGCGCCCTTTGGCCTCCGGGCGCAGCACGATGTGAGGCGCGCCGGAGGCCCGATTTTTTGGTCAGCCGCTCCGCCCTTGGGGCGCGCCGTGTTCCCCCCATGCCATAATCCGCGGGTCGCCATGTCTCTCCTCAACAGCGCCACCCGGTACGGTGCCCTAGTCATGGGCCTCCACTGGCTCACCTTCCTGTTGATGGTCGCCGGGTTCCTGACGGCGGAAGCGGAGGAACTGTTTCCGAAAGGCAGCGCCTGGCGGGGGAGCCTCGTGGATTTGCATGGCTCCTTCGGATTGCTGGTTCTGCTCGTCGCGGCACCACGGTTGCTGCTGCATCTCGCCGACCGCCGGCCGCCGATCGTTCCGCCCGTTCCCGCGATCCAGGACCGGATGGCCGTGATCGCCCACTGGGCCCTGTACGCGCTCCTGTTCCTGCTGCCCGTCACCGGAGTCTGTCTGGTAAATTTCGAGGGCGAAGTGGTGATGTTCTTTGGCTCGTCCCTTCCCCGCCTGCTGCCGAAGAGCGAGATGCTCGAAGACGCGTTCGAGGAGGTTCACGAGTTCCTGGCCAACGCGGCCTACGCGGTGATCGGCCTTCATGCCGGCGCGGCCTTGTTCCACCACTATATGCAGCGGGACAACACCCTGCGGCGAATGTTGCCGTGGGGCTAGCTTTTGGCCCGGCGTTTGTTTCAGGATCATTTTGAATCACCCAGAGACGGCACACCCAATGACCCGCACCGCTTCCACTCAATGCCCTGCTCCGGCGGCTTGCGATTTCTCCCAGCTGACCGAACTCCGGCTCGCGCCCACACCGCCCCTGGGGGGCTTTGAGGAAGCGCTGGCGCTGGCCAATACTGAAGCGGCCCGGCGGCTTCCGGAGCCCATGCTGCTTTCCTGGTATGACCGGGACCGGGATTTCGAATCGCCTCAGCACGTGAGCGAATGCCAAGAAGCCTCTGCCACGCCGGGCTACGTGGATTACGCGGTGCATCGGGGCGCGACGCTGAGGGTGGAAATGGAGGGCGGCCGCTTCGTCTTCTACTATCTGTCGGCCGAGTTGTGACCGCTCCGCGCGCCGCCCACCAATGCATGGCCATGGTTCTGCACGCCCTGGCCTTTGCTGCCCACAAGCACCGCGACCAGCGGCGCAAGGACGCCAGCGCCTCGCCCTACATCAACCATCCCATCGCCCTGGCCAACGTGCTCATGAACGAGGCCGGGGTGACCGACCCCAACGTGATCTGCGCCGCTCTGCTGCACGACACCGTCGAGGACACCGAGACCACGCCGGAGGAACTGGAGCGGCAGTTCGGCCGGACCATCCGGAACGTGGTGCTCGAAGTCACCGACGACAAGAGCCTCCCGAAGGCGGAGCGCAAGCGCCTCCAAGTCCTCAAGGCCCGAGCACTGAGCCGCCGCGCCAAGCTGGTAAAACTCGCCGACAAGATCTGCAACCTGAGAGACATCGCGGACAATCCGCCCGCGGGCTGGAAACTGCGCCGCCAGCAGGAATACTTCGACTGGGCAAAGCAGGTGACCGACCGGATGCGCGGCACCAACCGCAGGCTGGAGGCGGCCTTTGACGCCGCGTATGCCCGCCGGCCGGAATGAAAAGAAAAAGCCCCCCGGGGGAGGGAGGCCAAAGGAGGACGCCCATGGAAGGCGTTTTGTCGCTTCTTATTTTTTTGTGCCGGCGCGGCCCGGTGTACTAGGGGTGACTCCGATGGGTACTCTCCGTTCCGCGTGCGGCTTCCCCATACTCCCGGTGGCGACGTTCAGGCTCTAGTTCCAGGGTAAATCTAATTGCTCTCCAAAATCGCGAGACGCGGACGGCCGAATCTTCTTGGGGGCTTCTTGCCGTCTGTTCTCGTCACCGCCCCCGAACGTTTCGCCCTCATGATTCATTATCGATGACGCGGGCCGTTGGAAAAATCCGACTAATGCCCTAGTCATGAGCCCCCCTCTGGCGTCGGTCTCCGGGGACAGGATCTTGAACTTTTGCACAAATCCGAGACCCGGAGGCAGCGGTCGGACGCCGCCGAGAACCTGCATCGCCTATCACCAAAGTCCTACAGCGCTTCCCGATCGCGAAAAAATCCAATAAACAGATGGTTGGCGGGTTCCCGGGGTGTGGCGC
>DKBC01000171.1 GCA_002451065.1 Betaproteobacteria bacterium UBA6910 | reverse complement strand
GCGACGTGTATCACCAGAACGAGGTCGAGCAGTCGAAGTACAACTTCGAGCATTCAAACGTGAACTGGCTGTTCGAGCAGTTCAACATGTATGAAGGGGAAGCGAAGCGGCTCCTGGACCTGGGGCTGCCCCTGCCCGGTTTCGAGCAGGTCATGCGCTGCTCCCACACCTTCAACCTGCTGGACGCCCGGGGCGCCATTTCCGTGACCGAGCGCGCGGCCTATATCGCCCGGGTGCGGGCGTTGGCCCGGCTGGTGGCTCAGGCCTACTATGAGTCCCGGGAGGCGCTGGGTTTCCCCATGCTGCAGCCGGCCGGCCAAGCCGCCTAGACGGACCTCCGCATCATGCAAGACACGCTGCTCGTCGAACTCCTGACCGAGGAACTGCCCCCCAAGTCCCTGGCCCGCCTGGGTGCCGCCTTGGCGGAGGCGCTCGCCGAAGACCTGAGGCAGGACGGATTTCTGAGCGAGGGGAGCGAGATCCGTCACTTCGCCACGCCACGCCGCCTTGCGGTTCGCGTCACGGCAGTGCTGGCGAAGGCGCCGGATACCGAGGTGCTTATCAAGGGGCCATCTGTAAAATCCGGGCTGGACGCCAAGGGCGCGCCCAGCCCGGCGCTGCTCGGATTCGCAAAAAAGCGTGGAGTGGCGGTCGCCGCGCTGGAGCGCATTGACGATGGCAAGCAGGAAGTCTTTGCGCATCGCGATTTCGCCTCCGGCAGCCGGCTGGAAACGAACCTTGCCCTCAAGGTCGAAGCCGCCCTCAAGAAACTCCCGATCCCGAAGGTCATGCGCTGGGGCTCGGGGGATGCCGAGTTCGTCCGCCCTGTGCACGGCCTGGTGATGATGCACGGCGCGCGGGTGGTCCCCGGAACGGTGCTGGGCCTCGCCAGCGGCAACCGCACCCTCGGCCACCGCTTCATGGGCGAGGGCGAACTGGTGATCGGCCACGCCTCGGAATACGAAACCCTGCTGGAGATCCGGGGCGCGGTCATCGCGGACTTCGAGCGCCGCAAGACGGCGATCGGCGCCGCGCTCGCCCGGGCGGCGGAAGGCGCGGCCCTGGCCGAGAGCGCCGACCTGCTCTCGGAAGTGACCGCCCTGGTGGAATACCCCGTGGTCTATGAAGGGCGCTTCAGCGAAGACTTCCTGGCGGTGCCCCAGGAATGCCTGATCCTGTCCATGAAACAGCACCAGAAGTACTTCCCGCTGCTGGACCCCGAAACCGGAAAGCTGCTGCCGCGGTTTCTCATCGTCTCCAACCTGAAGGCCGCCGATGTCGGCAACATCATCCGCGGCAACGAGCGGGTGCTGCGCGCCCGGCTGGCGGACGCCAAGTTCTTTTACGATCACGATCGCAAGACGCGGCTCGCAGAGCGCACGCCGCGGTTGGCCCAGGTCGTATACCACAACCGGCTCGGTAGCCTGCTGGAGCGGGTGACCAGGATCCAGAAGCTCGCCATTACCATCGCCGGCAAACTCGGAGCCGATACCACCCGGGCGGAGCGGGCCGCCTGGCTGTGCAAGGCGGACCTGGTCACCGACATGGTCGGCGAGTTCCCGGAGCTGCAGGGCATCATGGGGCAGTACTATGCCCTGAACGACGGCGAAGCTCCTGAAGTGGCGCGGGCCATCGAGGCCCATTACCATCCACGTTTCGCCGGCGACACCCTTCCCGCGGACAACATCGGCGCGGCCGTGGCCCTCGCCGACAAGCTGGACACCCTGGTCGGCATCTACGGGGTGGGCGGCGCGCCCACCGGCGACAAGGACCCTTTCGCGCTGCGGCGCCATGCCCTGGGCATCCTGCGCATCCTCGCCGAGAAGTCGCTGCCCCTGGACCTGCTGCAGCTGCTGCAGGCCGCCCGCGCCCTGTTTCCGTCAGAGACGGTGGCGGAGAGCGTAGCCCTGGACGTGCACCAGTTCATGCTGGAGCGGCTGCGCAATTACCTCCGCGACCGCGACTTCCAGCCCGACGAGATCGAGGCGGTGGTGAGCCAGAATCCGACTCGCATCGACCTGGTGCCGCTGCGCCTCGCCGCGGTGCAGGAATTCAAGAAGCTGCCGGAAGCCGCTTCCCTGGCGGTCGCCAACAAGCGCATCCAGAACATTCTGAGAAAGACCGCGGCGCCCGAGGGCGAACCAGACCTGGCGCTGATGCAGGAGGAGGCCGAGCGCGCCCTGTTCGGCGCCACCGCGAGACTCTCCCCGGTGGTGAGCTCGTATATCGGCAGCGGCGACTACACCGACGCCCTGCGGGCCCTGGCCCAGGCACGCAAGGAGGTGGACACCTTCTTCGACGAGGTGATGGTGATGACCGAGGAGCCACTGATTCGCAACAACCGCCTGGCGCTGCTCAAGCAGCTGGGGGACCTGATGAATCAGGTGGCGGACATTTCGCGGCTGGCGGCGTGACGCTCGCCGGATGGGACCCGGCTTTCAGTGGCCGCGCCCGGCCCGTTGCCGCGAGCCCTTTGCACCCGGGGCCGCTTCGCGGTAAAAATGACTCATGAAGCTAGTCATCCTCGACCGGGACGGAGTCATCAACTTCGACAGCGACCAGTTCATCAAGACGCCGGACGAATGGAAGCCGATTCCGGGCAGCCTGGAAGCGATCGCCCGCCTCTCCCAGGCCGGGTACCGGGTAGTGGTGGCGACCAACCAGTCGGGCATCGGCCGCGGGCTGCTCGACATGACCACCCTCAACGCGATTCACGAAAAACTGAACCGCAGCCTGGCCCGCCTGGGCGGCCGGATCGACGCCTTCTTCTTCTGTCCACATGCGGCCGACGCCGGCTGCGGCTGCCGCAAGCCGGCCATCGGGATGTTTGAGGAGATCGCACGCCGCTTCAACGCCGACCTGGACAGGGT
>DKBC01000118.1 GCA_002451065.1 Betaproteobacteria bacterium UBA6910 | reverse complement strand
GTCCTGACCGAGCCAGTTGAACAGAGTCTCCCGGACCCGGTCCGAGCTGGGGCGCAGCCCCGGGCACGGCGGAAAAGCGACCAGCCGGCTGCGCCAGGCGCCGCCGATGATCCGCACCCTATTTCGAATCGGCAGCCCCCACCACCACCGTCACCAGATCCCCGGTGCGGATGCGACGCTTGAACGCCTCCCGGATCTGCGAGGCGGTCACCTTCTCAACCCTGCCGATGAAATCGTCGAGATAGGTGAGGGGCAGCTGGTAGAACCCGATCATGGCCAAGTATTCGACAATCTTCCTGTTGCTGTCGATGCGCAGCGGGAACCCGCCGATGATGTTGTCCTTGGCCGCCTTGAGCTCCTTGTCGGTGATGCCCTTGGCGATGTAGCTCTCGAGGGTTTCGCGCACCAGGTGCAGTGCCTCTTCCGCCTGCTCCTTCTTGGTCTGCAGGCCGATCTGGAACGGGCCCGGCTGCGCGAGCGGGAGGAAGTAGCTGTAAACGCTGTAGGCGAGGCCCCGCTTCTGGCGCACTTCCTCCGTAAGCCGGGAGGCGAATCCGCCACCGCCGAGGGCGTAGTTGCCAACCCAGAGGGGAAAATAGTCCGGGTCGTTGCGGGTCATGCCGGTGTAGCCGACCAGGATGTGAGCCTGGCTCGCGGGATGGGAAATGCGCTCGACCTGGGGACCGTCGGGCGGGACCACTTCGGGCAGCGGCGGCACCGGGCCGCCCGCGGGCAAGCCCCGCGTCAGGGTCTCGGCAATGGTATCGGCTTCTTGACGCGACACATCGCCCATAATCGCCACCACCGCCCGGTCACGGGTGTAGCGCGTCTGGTAAAAGCCGACCAGATCCTCCCGCTGCAGGGCGGCTACGGTGCTGATCTCCCCCGAGCCGCGCAGCCCGTAGGGATGGCTTCCGTACAGCAGCTTGTCGAACGCGCGGTCGGCAATGGTCTCCGGCTTGGTATCCGCCTCCTTGAGCGCGGCAATGGTGCGCGTCTTCTCCCGATCCAGCACCGCCTCCGGGAAGGAGGGCAGCTGCAGCACCCGGGTGAACGTCTCCAGGGCCTGCCGGCGCTCCCGCTCGCTGGACAGTGTGCGAAGAGTGACCCCGGCGCGATCATTGTCGAAGCGCCCGCCAAATGCAGCGCCCACATCCGCGAATGCCTTGGAAATCCCGTCTTCGTCCAGTCCCTCGGCGCCGAGCCCGAGCATATGGTGGGTCATGCTGGCCAAACCGGACTTTTCCGCCGTATCGGCGCCGCTGCCCGCCGGGAATTCGACGCTGATATCCAGGATGGGAAGATCGTGGTTTTCCACGAAGTACACGCGCGCGCCGGAGGAAGTCTGCCAATGCTGGACCTTGACCCCCGCTTGAGCCAGGACCGGCAGAGCCATCAGCAGCGCCGGCGCAAGCCAGCGCCACAGCAGGGAAATGCTCTTAGCGTACATGGCGCATCCCGGTCGTGGGTGACGCCGGCGCCTTGGTCTCGAGGGGCTGCGGATCGAGCACCGCGACGGTCAAGGCATCGTCTATCAGGTACTTCTTCGCGACCTCCTGCACCTGAGCCGCGGTGACGCCCCGGATACTCTGCACCACTTTGTCGATGTCCTTGTANNNNGTATCGCGGTTTCCAGTTCCGCGGCGGTCCTGCCTTCGCTGGGGGTCCCGACCAGGTAGAACAGCTCCGAGCCCCGTCCCAGCGAGTCGTAGCCGGCGCCGGCCGACTGGGCGATGCGCTGCTCCCGCACCAGGCTCTTGTTGAGGCGGGCCGACGCGTTGCCGTCAAGCACCCCCGCCAGGACCTCCAGAGCATACGGCTCCCAGTCCTTGTCCGCGTCCCGCAGGACCGGCACGTGAAATCCCATGGCGAGGTAAGGTAGCTTCCCCGGCGCCTTGACGGTGAGGCGGCGGACCCCGGTCTGCTCCGGCTCGGTCTGGGGCTTGCGCACCGGCAGGGCGCGCGGCTTGATTTTTCCGAAGTACTTCTCGGCCAGCGCAAATACCTGCTTCGGCTTGACGTCGCCCACCACCACCAGCAGCGCATTGTTCGGGGCGTACCAGCGCTCGTACCACCTGCGCGCATCGTCCACGGTCATACTCTCGAGGTCGCTCATCCAGCCGATGATGGGATGGCGGTAGGGGTGCGCTTGGAAAGCGGTCGCCGTCAAGGCTTCGTGGACCAGGGAATGAGGCTGATCGTCGGTGCGCAAGCGGCGCTCCTCCATCACCACCTTGATCTCCTTGGCAAACTCTTCGGCCGAAAGCACCAGGTTCTGCATGCGGTCAGACTCCAGCCGAAAGGAAATGGGGAGCCGGGAGCGCTCCAGGGTCTGGAAATAGGCCGTGTAATCGCGGCTGGTGAAGGCGTTGTCGCGTCCGCCGGCGGCGGCGATTATTTTCGAGAACTGTCCGGCAGGAACCTTGCGCGTCCCCTTGAACATCATGTGCTCCAGGACGTGGGCCACTCCGGTCGTGCCGTTGACCTCGTCCATGGAACCCGCGCGATACCAGATCTGGGACACCACCACCGGAGAGCGGTGGTCTTCCTTGACAATCACCCGCAAACCGTTGGACAGCTTGTGCTCATGGGGGTTGGCGGCCGCCGGGTGCGCGGCGAGCAGCAGCGCCACCGCCGCCAGCACTCCCGAACCACGCCACAATGCTCTGACTCGAATCATGTTCTGGCCTTGTCTCGATCAATCGGAATACAATTGGGGCCCGCTAGTTTACCTGCCTCTGACCACCGAACGTCATGCTAAGTTTCTTGAAGTCCGGCAACGAGCCGAAGGCGCCCGCCGAGGAAAAGGCCGGCTGGGGCGTCCGCCTGCGGCAGGGTCTCGCCCGTACCCGGCAGCGCTTCGGGCACCAAATCGGCACCTTGTTCGCGGCCCACCGCAAGATCGACGAGGAATTGTACGAGGAGTTGGAGGCGATTCTTCTGACTTCCGACGTGGGGGTGGAAGCGACCAGCCACCTGCTGGAGGAACTCCGTCGGCACGTGAAGCGCGACGCGCTCGACGACGCTGTGCAACTCAAGGCGGCGCTCAAGCGCGCCCTCGAGGGCCTGCTGGCGCCGCTGGCGCAGCCGCTGGATACGGCGGACCACAAGCCTTTCATCATCATGTTGGTGGGCGTAAACGGCGCCGGAAAGACCACCTCCATCGGCAAGCTGGCGCGCCACTTCCAGTCCCAGGGAAAGAGCGTGCTGCTGGCCGCCGGCGACACGTTCCGCGCCGCCGCCCGCGAGCAGCTGGCGGCATGGGCGGAGCGCAATAACGTTGCCGTCATCGCCCAGGAAAAGGGTGACTCAGCGGCGGTAATCTACGACGCCATCACCGCGGCCCGGGCGCGGGACATTGACGTGGTGCTAGCGGACACCGCCGGGCGACTGGTGACGCAGCTGCATCTCATGGACGAGATCAGGAAGGTCAAACGAGTCATTGACAAGGCCGAACCCGGCGCGCCCCATGAGGTGCTGCTGGTGCTGGACGCCAACACCGGGCAAAACGCGCTGAATCAGGTGAAGGCCTTCGACGCCGCCCTTGGCGTCACCGGGCTGGTGGTCACCAAGCTCGACGGCACCGCCAAGGGCGGCGTGCTGGCGGCCATCGCCCGCAGCCGTCCGGTGCCGGTGCGCTTCATCGGCGTTGGCGAGGGGCTCGACGATCTGCGGCCTTTCGACGCTGCGGAATTCGTGGACGCCCTGTTTGACTGAAGGCAGCCAGGCGCCGGCAGTGCCTGCCAAGAACGAACAACGGGCGTTCCCCGGCATGCACCGCCATCGCCCCACCTTGGCGTGATCAGCTTTTCCCAGGTCTGCAAACGCTATCCCGGCGGCCATGAGGCCCTCAGGAACCTGGCCTTCACGGTGCAGGATCGGGAAATGGTGATCGTCACCGGCCACTCGGGCGCCGGCAAGAGCACCCTGCTCAAGCTGATCGCGGCCATCGAACGGCCCACCAGCGGCACCGTGATTGTGAACGGCCAGAACGTGGGCGCCATGCGCGCGTCCGCCATTCCCTATCTCAGGCGCAATCTTGGCCTCGTGTTCCAGGATCAGAAGCTGCTGTTCGACCGCACGGTGCTGGACAACGTCCTGCTGCCGCTTCAGGTCACCGGCCACGACCGGCGCGACGCGGGAAAACGCGCCCGCGCCGCCCTCGACAAGGTGGGCCTCCTGGCGCGCGAGCGCTCCAAGCCCATCACCCTCTCCGGAGGGGAGCAGCAGCGCCTGTGCATCGCCCGCGCCATCGTCAACCGGCCGTCGATTCTTCTCGCCGACGAACCCACCGCCAGCCTGGACGCGGCCTACGCCGGGGAGATCATGGAGATCTTCCGCTCGTTCAACCAGGTCGGGGTCACCGTGCTGATCGCCACCCACGACGAGAGCATGGTCGAGCGGCTGCGGCCGCGGGTGCTGCACCTGGATCACGGAGCACTGGGGGCATGAGCCGCTGGCTGACCCAGCATGCCCAGGCGTTCTCCCTCGCGCTGCGCAAGCTGGCCGCCACCCCGTGGAACGCGCTTTCCAGCATCGCGGCCATGGGCATCGCGTTCAGCCTGCCCGCGGGAGGATACGTCCTGCTGGAAAACGCGACCGCGCTCTCCTCCCGGATAGACAGCGCCCCCCAGCTCTCCCTGTTTCTCGACCCGGACGCCGCCAAGGCCGACGTCGCCCAGATCGAATCCCGCCTCAAGGAACATCCGCAGGTCAAGAGCTATGAATTCGTGCCCAAGGACAAGGCCCTGGCGCGGCTCAAGGAGAGCGCGGGAGTGGCCGACGTGGTGGAGAGCCTGGGGCGGAACCCGCTACCGGACGCCTTCGTGGTCCAGGCAAAGTCCCCTAGCGCTGACGTGCTGGAAGGCCTGCGCAAGGAAATGACCGGTTGGCCCAAGGCGGAGTACGTACAGCTCGACTCGGCCTGGGCCAAGCGGCTGGAGGCGCTGCTCCGGGTGGGCAGGATCGCGGTGCTGGTGCTGGCGGCACTGCTCGCCTTCGCGCTGGTGACGGCCATCTTCAATACCATCCGGCTGCAGATCCTGACCCAGCGGGACGAGATCGAAGTGGCCAAGATGGTTGGTGCCACCGGCGGCTTCATCCGGCGGCCTTTTCTTTATTACGGGGCCTTGCAGGGCCTGGCGGGAGGGACCGCCGCCTGGGGCATCGTCGCCGCCGCGCTTTGGGTCCTCAATGGCGCCCTGGGCGAGCTGGGCCGGCTCTACGCCATCAACATCCACCTGGCCCACCTTTCCCCCGGGGACAGCCTGAGCCTGTTCGGCTTCGCCGCCTGGCTGGGATGGCTCGGGGCCTGGATGTCAGTGGGCCGCCATCTGTCCCAGGTCGAACCCCAATAGACGGGCCTCGACCGCCCCGGAACTTCCTCCGCCACTTAGCACTCTGAAGCTAGGAGTGCTAAAATACGGTCTCAAGGAGGAAAATATAGTATGGTCAATAGCTTAGCGTTGCCTGTCCCGTCTGCCCTAGGCAGTCTGGAGGCTTACGTTCAAGCCGTTAATCAGTTCCCGATTCTGAGCCAGGACGATGAGACTCGCCTGGCGCGGCGTTTTCGTGACGACGGGGACCTGGATGCCGCCCGGCAATTGGTGCTGTCACACCTGCGGGTGGTGGTGGCCATTTCCCGCGGCTATATGGGTTACGGCCTCGCTCAGGGAGACCTGATCCAGGAAGGGAACATCGGCCTGATGAAGGCGGTCAAGCGCTTCGATCCTGAACGGGGGGTGCGCCTGGTGTCGTTTGCCGTGCATTGGATTCGCGCCGAGATCCACGAATTCATCCTGCGCAACTGGCGCCTGGTCAAGGTGGCCACCACCAAAGCCCAGCGCAAGCTGTTCTTCAATCTGCGCAGCCTGAAGAAAGGCGCCGGCGCCCTCTCCCGGCAAGAAATCGACGCCGTGGCCAATCACCTGGGCGTGCGCCAGGAAGACGTGGTGGAAATGGAGGCGCGGTTTGCCGGTCACGAAATGGCACTGGAGCCGGTCGGAGACGGCGACGATGAACACCTGAGCCCCATCGCCTACCTGACCGACGGCTCAGAGCCTTCCCAGCAGATCGAGGAAGAGCAGACCGGGCGCCTGCAGGCGCAGGGATTGCAGCTGGCGTTGCAGAGCCTGGATCCGCGCAGCCGGCGTATCATCGAGGCGCGCTGGCTGCGGGAGGATGACACCGCGACGCTGCACGACCTGGCCGCGGAATTCAACGTCTCCGCCGAGCGCATCCGCCAGATCGAGCAGAAGGCGATGCAGAAGATGCGCGGCGTGATCGGCGCCGCAGCCTAGACTTCCCGCACTGTGATGGCGAAGGGCGCCCGAGAGGCGCCCTTCGTGTTTTCAGAGGTCCCGGAACACCTCGGCCATACGACCGCGCGCCGCCGCATCAGGCATGGGCGCGAGTCCCGCCTGCAGGTTGTCTAGGAGATGCTTGGGCTTGCTGGTGGCGGGGATGGCACAGGTCACCGCGCGGTGGCCCAGGATCCACTTGAGGAAGAACTGGGCCCAGCTGCCGATGCCCAGCTCTGCGCTCCAGGGCGGCAGCGGCTTTTCGGCCGCGCGCTCAAACATCCTGCCCTTGACGAAGGGGCGGTTGGCGATCACGGCCACACCCCGCTCCGCCGCCAGGGGCAGCAGGCGCCTTTCCGCTTCCGGCTCGGCCAGGGAGTAATTCACCTGCAGGAAGTCCAGTTCCTCGCTGCGCAGCAGACTTTCCAGCTCACCGTGGGCCCCGGCGTGGTAATGGGTAATGCCTATGTAGCGCACCCTGCCGGCCTGTTTCCATTCCCGAAGCGTGGCAAGGTGGGTGCTCACATCCACGAGATTATGGACCTGCATCAGGTCCATGCGCGCGACCCCCATCCGCTTCAGGGATGCTTCCATTTGGCGCACACCCGCGGCGCGGCCGCTGGTCCAGACCTTGGTGGCGTAGAACAGCCGCCCTTGTACCCCAAGCTCAGCGACGAGTTGCCCGACCACGGACTCCGCCGATCCATACATGGGCGAGGAGTCCACCATTCTTCCGCCGCTCCCGACAAACAGCCTCAAGACCTCCTTCGCCGCCGCCAGCCCGGCGGTGTCCCCCGCCACGTCGAAGGTCTGCCAGGTGCCCATGCCCAGCGCCGGGATCTTTTCGCCGCTCTTCGGTATCGCGCGCTCCACCAGCGCCGCATGCGTCGCGCCACGGCTCAGCCCCGGCATGAGCATTCCCGCGCCTGCGGCCGACAACGCCCGCAACGCCTGCCGCCGCGTAACGCCCCGGGTCCAGGACCCGCGCTCACCGCCGCTCTTCTTCATCCGCCACCTCCTTGCCCCGATCCGCATTTCCCACCCGCCGCTCCTGATATCGTCCCAGGGCCAGGCTGACCCCGACCCACAGGGCTGCCAGCGGCAGCGCCACCAGCGATATTCCTCCCAGCGCCAGTCCCAGGGCACCCAATCCGGCGAACGCCCAGCCACCCAGGGCATCCCCGGCGCGATACACCGCGGTGTCGATGAAATTCTTGGCCTTGTACTTTGCCTCCCGGTCGACCACCGTATACAGCAACTCCCGAGCCGGGCGGCCCAGGGCAAACTCGGCCGCCCGCCGCAGCACCTGGAACGCGACGACGATAGCCAGCATCGGCGCCAGCGCGAGGGCGCCGAACCCCGCCAGGGTCAGCATCGGCGCCACCGCCAGCACTATGGCGACGCCGAAGCGCCGGATCGCCCGGGCCGTGAGGAGGGCCTGGCCCGCCATGGCCAGCAGGTTCACGGCCAAATCCATGGACGCGAACAGGGTGGTGCGCCCCTCCGAATCGAGGGCTGCCTCCGATACCAGTCGCGCCTGCTGCAAATATAGAAAAGTCGAGAGCACCGTGAAAAGCACCATGTAGCCGCAAATGCCCAGCAGATAGGGCGAGCCCGCAGTTTCGGTGACGCCGCCCCAGATCCCCCCACCGACCGCGCCTTCCTTCTCATCCCGGCCTGTACCTTCCGCTTTACCCCAGGCGATCAGCCGAAAAATGCAAAAGACCGCGGCGATCAGGAAACCCGCAGACGCCAGCAGCAGATTGATCGTGCCCAGGGGCCGGGCCAGCAGCGCGGTGAGTGCGGGCCCCAGCAGGGCGCCGGCGCTGCCCCCCGCGGCGATGAGCCCGAACAGGCGCTTGGCCTGGTCGCGCCGGTAAAGGTCCACCATGAAACTCCAGAACACCGACACCACGAACAGGTTGTAGACGCTGACCCAGACAAAGAACACCCGGGCCACCCACTGGGGGTATACGCCCGCGCGAAACAGGGCGAAGTACACCAGCAGGTTGGCTACGAAAAAAAGGTAAACGGCGGGGAGCAGCCGGCGGCGCGGGAGGCGTGAGGCCAGCCACCCGTAGAGCGGAACCGCGGCGAGCATGGCGCCCAGAGTGGCCGTGAACACCCAGGGCAGTGCGTCCACTCCGCCCTGGATCCCCATCTCATCCCGCAGCGGCCGCAGGATGTAGTAGCCGCAGAGCAGGCAGAAGAAGTAGGCAAAGGACCAGGCGACCGCGCTACGCTCATCGCGCCTAATCAGGGTGAGGGACTCGATCACGCCCTGGCGCACCATTTCACGGCGACTCGAATCTCACAAAAAAGCGCCCGCGGGGGGCGCCTTTTCACAGAAGAAACCATGGACGGGGGAACGATGGCGGACGCCGGGTCAGTCCTCGTAGCGGTCCGATTCCGGCTCCTCTTCTCCCTCCTCTTCCACGTCCCTTGGCTCGTAGCGGTAGATGTCCACCGCGCCGTCGTCGTCCACATCGAGACAGAACACCGCGTCCTCGTCGGGGTCGGTCTCGTGCAGCATTTCCACGGCCTCCTCGTCCCGCTCGCTCTCGTCGGTGAAAGCCTCCGAGAGCGCGGGGTCGGTGCCGTCATAAACCGTGAGCACGTAATACTTCATCGGAGCGTCTCCCTGGTTGTGGCAGATGAATGGCCGTGCAGCCTTATGATAACCCGGGTTTTCGTGTCCCGCGCGGCCGAAGCGACGCGGCCCGCCACCCGTTGCCGTATCCCCGCTCGGACTTCGGGAGCATCCGCCGCCCTGGAATAAGCCGAATTCGTGCACACAACGGACCGCAAGAGCTCGGGTGTTCCGGGACCCGCTCAGCCGCGAGTAAATCGGCCCGGCGCCGGAGCAGGCAGCGAAACCGGGGCTCAGTCCCGCAGCAACAGGCCAATGTCATGGGCGAAAACCTCGGGTCCCTGGCCATAGCTCACGTAAAGTCGCAATCGCCCCTGGGTGTCGAACACGAAGCTGCCCGCGGAATGATCCACCGTGTAGGTCCCGGGAGTCTGGCCCGGCTGCTTCTGATACAGGATCTTGAAATCCTTGGCGGTGCGCTCGGTCGCCTCCGGGCTGCCGCGCAGACCGAGGAAGCCGGGATGGAAAGCTGGGACATACTTGCCCAGCAGCTCCGGCGTGTCCCGCTCCGGGTCCACGGTCACGAACAGCACCTGGACCCGGTCCGCCTCCGCACCCAGCTTTTTCATGGCGGCCGCCAAGTCAGCCATGGTGGTGGGGCAGACATCGGGGCAGTGGGTGTAGCCGAAGAACATCACCACCACCTTGCCCCGGAAATCGGCCAGGGTGCGCGGCTTGCCGTTGTGATCGGTGAGCTGGAAGTCGCCGCTGAAGTTCAGCCCCGAGACGTCGGTGGACGTGAACTGGGGCTTGGGTTCGCCGCAGCCCGCGAGCAGTGCAACCGCCAGCAACAGGAACAGTAATCGCTTCATCAGCCGGAGGGCGCCGTCGCCGCGCGGCGGGGTTGCTCAGAGCCGGACGTAGTGATCCACCAGCAGGGCGGCGAACAGGAAGGAAAGATAGGCAATCGAGTAGCGGAAGGTCCTGCGGGCCAGCGCGTCACTGTAATCCGTGTGTATGCGCCAGGCATGGACCAGGAACACCCCCCCCAGCGCCAGGGCCGATACCAGGTAGATCCAGCCGCTCATGCGGGTAGCGAAGGGCAGCACGCTCACCGCCACCAGGATCGCGGTGTAGAGCAGCACGTGCAGGCGCGTAAAACGCTCCCCGTGGGTCACGGGCAGCATGGGCACGCCGGCCTTCGCGTATTCGTTGCGCCGGAACAGGGCCAGAGACCAGAAATGAGGCGGCGTCCAGGTAAAGATGATCAGGAACAGCAGCAGAGCGTCATGGGACACGCCGCCGGTCACCGCCGCCCATCCGAGCACCGGTGGCATGGCGCCGGAGGCCCCGCCGATCACAATGTTCTGGGGCGTGGCGGGCTTGAGCAGCAGGGTGTAGATGATCGCGTAGCCGACGAAGGTGGCCAGAGTGAGCCACATGGTGAGCGGATTCACCAGGAAGTACAGCATGGCCAGGCCGGTACCGCCGATCACCGCGGCGAACGCGAGGGTCTCGCCGGGGGTGATGCGCCCGCTGGGCAGCGGGCGCCAGCGAGTGCGGGTCATGACGGCGTCGATACTCCGCTCCACCAAGCAGTTGACGGCCGCCGCCGCTCCCGCCACCAAGGCGATACCCAAGGTGCCGAACACCAGGATCTGCGGCGCCACCATGCCGGGCGCCGCCAGGAACATGCCGATCACCGCCGTGAACACGATGAGGGACACCACTCGCGGCTTGGTGAGCTGGTAGAACTGCTGGAATCGGGAGGTGGTCTGCTGCCAGGTTAGGCTGCCAAGCATGGTCGCGAGGTTGGTGAATGGTTTAGCGGGCGAGTCGGGATTCTAGCATCGCTCGCGGACCCGGATAAAGCACAAGCATCCCTTTCCGTCTGCTCACCTAGCCGACACGCGAGACCTTGAGCAGGCGCCCGATGTCCTTCTTCATGCGACTGGGATCGGCGTCCTTGGGAAAGCGCAGCATAAGGTTCCCGAGGGGGTCGATGATGAAGATGTGGTCGGCGGGAGATCCCTTCGCCGGGAGCGCCGCCAAAATCGCCTCGCCGCCCCCGGTCACGATCCGGGTGCCCTCGTAGTCGGACACCAGCGGCGGCGCCGGCGCTTCGCCATCACTCACGATCCACACGCGTTCGATGCGGTGCATTTCCTTGCCCTGGATCTTGCGCACCTGGCGCATGGCATACAGCCTGGCCTGGCAGCCCTCGTCGCAGGCCCCGGCCGCGGCCTGGAGCATCACCCACTTGCCCCGGAGCTCGCTCAAGCGAAAGGCGCGGCCGCCAAGAAGCCGAAGTTGCGGATCGGGCAGCGCCACCGGCTCGATCAGCTCGCCATAGTTGACCGTCTTGTCTACTGGCGGACCGAAGAAATAGAGCAGGTATGCCGCGAGCACCGGCAGGGACAACACGGTGCCCAGCAGCACCAGCTTGATCCTACCCTTCCCGACCGCTTCTTCTGACATTGAGTCCCATCCAGATCGCGAACACCACCGCCCCGATCACGAACCAGGTGAAAGCGCGGGCCTGGTGCTTAACCACACCCGCATCCGGCCGCTCCCATTCGCGCACCAGTCCGTCGTCGGCCTCGCTCGTCTGCTGCAGCACCACCGGCTGGATTTCCACGGGGAACGCCACCCGGTAACGGTCAAGCACCAGGTTCTCCCACACCTTTCCTTCCCGCGTGATCTCGGAAAGTTCCAGGATCTTGTCCGTGGGCACCACTGCGACTCCCGAGACCTTGACCCTTTCCGACGGAGTCGTCACTTCGGGCAAGTCGTCCCGCGTCTGTCCCGCTGGGACCCAGCCCCGGTTCACCAGCAGGTGCACGGGACTCTCGCCAAGGCGCAGCGGCATCACCACTTCGTAGCCCACGCGCCCACGCCGGATCCGGTTGTCCAGCAGGATCATGTAGCGCGGCTCGTAAACACCCTCCGCCTCCACCCGGCGATAGCGGTAATCGTCGGCCGCCACCGGCGTCTCCGGCATGGCGACCGCCGGCTCCTTCGCCATGGCGTCATACCGGTCCTGCAGTCGCTGCTTCTCTTCCCCGCGGCCCACCTGCCATAAACCCAGGTAAATCATGAGCACGATGGTTGCCGCAGCGGCGGCAGTCGGCCATAGGGACGGCTGGAACACGAAGCTTCCCACGCGCATGATTGGTGCATCCCCGGAAACTTCGCTACACTGATCCCGGAAACACGGCATCCCCCATGAAATATCTTGTCATCGTCGCCTTCATCGCCATCGTCGGCAGCCTGTTCTCCGGGCTGGTTTTCCTGGTGCGCGACAAAGGCCAGACCGAGCGCACGGTGCGCGCCCTCACCGTGCGCATCGCCCTCTCGGTCGCCCTGTTCGTTTTCCTGATGGTCAGCTTCTGGCTCGGCCTCATCCCGGGCAAGATCCAGTAGTTTCCCAGCCGAAAAAACAGGCCGCGCGCCGTTGCCGGCGCGCGGCCTGGTGGCATTGCGTTTTCCCGCCTACAGCCAGTAGACGAAAATGAACAGTCCCAGCCAAACCACGTCCACGAAGTGCCAGTACCAGGACACGCCCTCGAAGGCGAAATGGTGGTCCGGCGTGAAATGCCCGGCGAGGACCCGGAAGAACATCACGGTGAGCATGATCACCCCCAGGGTGACGTGCATGCCGTGGAAGCCGGTGAGCATGAAAAACGTGGAGCCGTAGGCGCCGCTGGTGAGCTTGAGGTTGAGGTCGGCGTAAGCGTGGCCGTACTCGTAGAACTGGAATCCGAGGAACGTCACGCCCAGGGCGATGGTGAGAAACAGGCCGAGCTTGAGCACGGCGCGGTCCCCGCGCTTCAGCGCCCAGTGAGCCCAGGTCACCGTGACACCGGAAGAGAGCAGCAGCAGGGTGTTGATGGCCGGAATGCCCCAGGCCCCCATGGGCGTGAACTGGGCCTCGGCGCCGGGGCCTGCCGTGGGCCAGGCGGCGGCGAAGTCCGGCCAAAGCAGCTTCTGATCCAGGTCGCCGAGCCAGGGCACCGACAGCACCCGCATGTAGAACAGGGCGCCGAAGAACGCGGCGAAGAACATGACCTCGGAGAAGATGAACCAGGTCATGCTCCAGCGGTAGGAGCGGTCCACCTGGCGGTCGTACTGCCCTCCCTCGCTCTCGTGGACCACGGTCCCGAACCAGCCGAACATCATGTAGATGACTACGCCCAGGCCGGCTGCCAGGAGAATGAAACCCATGGTCATGCCGTTGACGGCGAGGGCGGCCCCGAGCCCGACGAGGCCGATGCCCACGGAGCCGGTGATGGGCCAGGTGGAGGGCCCCGGGAAGAAATAGCCTTTGCCAGCATGACTCGCCATACGTTTCTCCTCAGACGTAACTTGTTTTGTGCGGCTTCCTCAGGGCAGCACCAGCTGCACCACGGTGATGATGCTCAGGACGAACAGCGCTCCGCCGATGAGCGCCGCCACGATGATCTGGGCCGGGGTCAGGGACACGGACTCGTGGTCGGAGCGTTTGCGTACGCCGAAGAACGCCCAAAGCACGGTCTTGGCCGCGTGCAGCGGACCGGCCTTCGGCGGCTCCTGCCCGTCCTCGCCCATCGCCGCGTCAGCCTGCATTGGGGCCTCCGGCCGCGACACCCGCGCCCTTGAGCTCGAAGAAGGTATAGGACAGGGTGATCGTGCTCACGTCGGAGGGGAGGCCGGCTTCCACCACGAATTGGACCGGCATCTTTTTGGTTTCGCCCGGCGCCAGCGCCTGGCGGGTGAAGCAGAAGCATTCCAGCTTCTTCATGTACTGGGCGGCAAGGCCGGGACCGTAACTGGGCACCGCCTGCCCGACGATGGGCGCCGAAGAGTTGTTTCTCACCTCGTAGACCACCTGCACCATTTCCCCGGGGTGCGCCTTGATGCTGCGCGTGAGAGGCCGGAATTCCCAGGGCAGGTCGCGCACGTTGGCGTCGAACTCGATAACGAGGGTGCGGGAAACGTCCACCTGGGTATTGAGCGACAGCTCATCGGGCTTGCCCAAGTCGTTGATGCCGGTCACCTCGCAGATCTTCTGGTAGAAAGGCACCAAGGCGAAGCCGAAGCCGAACATGACCAGGGCCATGACGACCAGCCTCCGCAGCATCGCCTGATTTTCCCGGGCCGCGCTCATCGCAGGAGATAGTACTTGAGGACCACGCCGAGAAAGAAGGCGGCCGCGATGGAGCCCAGGATGAGCGCCGTGCGCGCATTGGCGTAACGGTTTGCGGGCTCCCGCGCCATCATTTCACGACCGGCGCAGTCTCGAAGCTGTGGTAAGGCGCCGGCGTAGGGAGGTGCGTCCACTCCAGGGTGTCGGCGCCTTCCCAGGGCCTGTCGGGGGCCTTCTTGCCGCTGCGGATGGTCTGCACCACGATGTACAGGAAAAGCAGCTGGCTGAGGCCGAAGCCGAAGGCGCCGATGGAGGAAATCCTGTTGAAGTCGGCAAACTGCAGGGCGTAATCCGGAATCCGGCGCGGCATGCCGGCGAGCCCCAGGAAGTGCTGCACGAAGAACGTCACGTTGAAGAAGACCATGGACAGCCAGAAGTGCCATTTGCCCAGAGTCTCGTTGTACATCTTACCGGTCCACTTGGGCAGCCAGAAATAGATCCCCGCGAAGGCCGAGAACAGGGCCCCGGCCACCATGACGTAATGGAAATGGGCCACCACGTAATACGTGTCATGGAGCTGAATGTCCACCGGAGTGATGGAAAGCACCAGTCCTGAAAAGCCGCCCATGGTGAACAGGAACAGGAAGCCGCAGGCGAACAGCATCGGGGTCTCGAAGCTCAGCGAGCCCTTCCACATGGTGGCCACCCAGTTGAACACCTTAACTCCGGTGGGCACCGCGATCAGCATCGTGGCGTACATGTAGTAGAGCTGGGCCGCGGTCGGCATGCCCACGGTGTACATGTGGTGCGCCCACACCATGAATGAGAGCACGGCGATGGAGGCGGTGGCGTAGACCATGGATACGTAGCCGAACAGGGGCTTGCGGGAAAACGCCGGGATTACCTGCGAGACCACGCCGAAGGCGGGAATCGCGATGATGTACACCTCGGGGTGGCC
>DKBC01000273.1 GCA_002451065.1 Betaproteobacteria bacterium UBA6910 | reverse complement strand
GGCGGTGGACCAGGGAGTGCACCCGTTCTGTATCACCGTGGACCCGGCCGGCAGCGACTACCTTCCCCGGATTTTCGGGGCGGGGCATTATTTGGTGCTGGACCATATCAATTCGCTCCCGAAGAAGCTTCCGGAGATTTACCTGCGGTTGCGGGGCTGAGGCCCGCCTTGAGAGGAACGGAAATCGAGTTCGAGGCGGAACCGCGCGACGTTGACAGCGGTCTTTATTGGTAGGAACCTGAATTCGCCTGTCACAAAGGTTGCGCCAAGATGAATAATGTTTCCAAGTTCGCGGCGAGACTATTTGACAGCGTTTCGTTGACTGCCCTGGGGGCCGTTTTGCTGCTGGTGGCGCCGGGTACGCCGGCCGATACGATTTACAAGTACGTGGACAAGGATGGCCGCGTCACTTACTCCTCCATGCCGCCGGCCAAGGGCGAGGGGGCTGAGGAGGTCACGGAGCTGAATGTTCCCGGCGCGCCCCCCGCCGACGACGTGGAGGCGGCTCGCAAGCGCGCCCGGGAGGATGCCCGGCTGGCGAGGGAAATGGCGGAGGAGCGGCGCAAGAGTGACGCGGCGTACCAGCGGCAACGGGATGCGGCATTGCAGCGGGAACTGATGGAGCGGCAGCTTGCCGCCATGGAGTCGCCCTACGTGGATCCGCCCCTCTACGGCGGGTCCTACTACCCGCCCCCCTGGGTTTATCCCCCGATCGTAAGACCGCGGCCGCCGATGGCACCGCGTCCGCCCCTCGGTCACCGGGGACAGCGTTCCTCGGGCGGCTCGTTCGGCGCCGAGCCTGCAGCGATTCCGTTCCGCCGCTGACCCCGGCGCGGGCCGCGAGCAACGAAGTTACATCTGTCCCCGGTCCTGATCGTGCCGGTGCCGTTTCCAGAGCAGGGTCATGATGCTGCTCACCAGAAGACCGAAGACGATGGTGATCCAGTAAACCGATAGCCCCGCCCATTCCATGGTGGCGTACAAGCCGAGCATGACCAGAATGGAGAGGTTCTCGTTGAAGTTCTGGACCGCGATGGAATGCCCGGCCCCCATCAGCAGGTGGCCGCGGTGCTGGAGCAGGGCGTTCATGGGCACGACGAAATAGCCGGCCATGGCGCCGATGGCGACGAGCAGGCCGATGGCAACGTAGATCGCGCCGGAGCCGAAAAAATCCTGGCGCACGAGCACCATCGCCATGGTGAGCACCCCCATGCCGATGCCCACCGGCAGCACCTTCACCGAGCGGTCCAGCTGGACCCACTTGGCCGCGATCATGGAGCCGGCGGCGATGCCCAGCGCGACCCAGGCCGTGAGGATCGTTGCCTTGTTCATGGGCATGTTGAGGGCGGCCAGGGCCCAGGCCAGAATGATGAGGCGCAGGGTTGCGCCCGCGCCCCAGAAGAGAGTGGTCACTGCGAGGGACACCTGTCCCAGGGGATCGCGCCACAGCAGCCTGAAGCAATGCCAGAAGTCGTGCAGGATGTAGGACACGGTTTTCTTGGGCAGTTTGTGATCGATGGCGACGCGGGGAATGTAGAGATTGAAGATGCCCGCCACCACATATAGCAGCACGATAATGGCGACCGCGAATCGGGATGGCGTTTCCAGCCCCGGTATATGCGCAGCCTGTATGGCGGCGGCGGAAACGGCGGGATTGAGCAGCACGCCTCCGAGGATGGCTCCCAGGATGATGGCGGCCACCGTGAGGCCCTCCATCCAGCCGTTGGCGAGCACCAACTTGGACGGCGGCAGGTACTCGGTGAGGATTCCGTATTTGGCGGGCGAGTACATGGCCGCGCCGATGCCGACGATTCCATAGGCGTACAGCGGATAGACGCCGAGGAGCATCGCCAGGCAGCCGGCGAACTTCACCACATTGCTCACGAACATCACCCGGCCCTTGGGAATCGCGTCGGCGAAGGGACCGACGAAGGGCGCGAGCGCGATGTAGGAAAACACGAAGAACTGCTGCAGGACCGGGGTCTGCCAAGTCGGGGCGGCCATGTCCCCGAGCAGGGCAATGGCCGCGAATAGCAGAGCATTATCGGCCAGCGCGGAGAAAAACTGCGCAGCAAGGATGGTGTAAAAGCCACGGTCTATGGAACCGTGGGCGTGTGGAGTCTTCGCGTCCAATGGCCGGCGGTGGCAGGCTGATTATTCTTGTAATCGCCCGGCCTCTTGGCGGGCCCGGCTTTTATATCAGAAAAGAATTGCACGCGCCATGAATGTGCCTCGGAGCCGCCGGGCGGGTCGCGGCTGCGCCCGGAGTTTAAGGGCGCCATTGAAATGCCGTGATCCGGGCGCTGCCGCTCGGCGAGGTGTCCGGCGTGACCACTAGGCCCATTCATAAATTTATGATTTAATTGCCCGATAAGCTCGACTAGTTGTCCAATACACATACCTTATGGCTGACAGGCGCCTGCAGGTCTTTTACACGGTCGCGAAGCAGCTTTCGTTCACGAAAGCTGCGGATATCCTGTTCATGACCCAGCCGGCGGTTACTTTTCAGGTAAAACAGCTCGAGGAGCATTTCAACACCCGTCTGTTCGAGCGCAGCCACGGCAAGATCGCGCTTACCCCGGCGGGCGAACTGGTGCGGGATTACGCGGAGCGCATCCTGGCCCTGTCGGCGGAAATGGAAACCCGCATGGCGGAACTCACGGGAGAGGTGGCGGGGCCCCTGAATGTGGGCGCCAGTACCACCATCGCCGAGTTCATGCTTCCCCGCATCCTTGGCGAGTTCAGGTCGAAGCATCCCCGGGTGCAGCCCCGGCTGCAGGTGGCGAACTCGGAGACCATCGAGAACCGGGTTGCGGACCACAGCCTCGACCTGGGCCTTATCGAATCGCCCCCCCACCTCGGCAATCTTCACAGCCAGACCTGCTGCGAGGATGAATTGGTGGTAATCGTGGCCCCATCCCACGAACTCGCCAAGCGCAAGGCCGTCACCGCTCCGATGCTTGCGGAGTTGCCGTATGTGAGCCGGGAAATCGGTTCCGGGACGCGGGAATTCTCGGATGAGTACTTCTCCCGCAACGGTGTCGCCCCGGATGACCTGAATGTCGTGATGGAGCTCGGCAGCCCCGAGGCCATCATAGGCGTGATCGAAACCGGTCTCGGGTTCAGCATTGTTTCCCGGGCCACTGTGGCCAAGGAGCTTCAACTCGGTACGGTCGTTGCGGTTCCCCTGGAGCCGAGGCTCGTCCGCATCATGTCCATGGTTTATCCCAAGGAAAAATTCCGGTCGCGGCTTCTCACGGCCTTCCTGGAGTTCGCGACAGGCAAGATGAAGGCCGCCGGCATCAAGTCATGAAGCGCCCCGTGCGGCGCCACCCGGCGCCGCGAAGCGGTTCCCGTTTGACCCGGGGCTATCCCCGCGATTCTTTTTGCCCGGGGCGTGTGGCCGGTGAAAATTGAAACCCCCAAGACCCGTTCCGACGAGAAGCGGCTTGCCGACATCCTGCGACGGCTTCCGGCCGAAAGCCGGGCCCTGCTGCTGGAATTCGCGGAATTTCTCGCGGCGCGCGCGGAGCCGGTGCGGGACGACGTTCCGGAACCGGCCTCCGTTCCCCGCCCCGACCAAGAAAGCGTGGTGAAGGCGATCAAGCGGCTGATGGCGACCTACCACATGCTGGATCGCGGGAAGCTCCTGCACGAGACCGCCCATTACATGACTCAGCACGTGGTCCATGGTCGTCCGGCGGCGGAAGTGATCGGGGAACTGGAGAGAATGTTCGCCGACCATTATCAATCGCTGAAGAACAAGGCTGACCGCCAGGGGTGAGAGCCCCGAATTGATCCCAACTTCCCGGCGGCACTAGGTGCCTGCTCGCTCATGTCCCGACCCCTAAGAGCTGTCATTGACAGCGCGGCCCTGGAGCATAACTTAGGGGTGGTGCGCCGGTGCGCGCCGCGCGCGCGGGCGATGGCGGTGATCAAGGCCAACGCGTACGGCCACGGCTTGCTCAGGGCGGCGGAGGCTTTGAGAAGCGCCGACGGCTTCGCGGTGTTGGAACTCGACGCGGCGGTGCGCCTGCGCCAATCGGGGTATCGCCAGACCATCCTCCTGCTGGAGGGATTCTTTGCCCCCGAGGAACTGGCGGTGTTCGACGAATACGGCCTGTCCGCGGTGATCCACGATTTCGAGCAGATCGCAATGTTGCCGGGTTTCCGTCGCCGGGGCGGCCTCGACGTATTTCTCAAGGTCAACACCGGCATGCATCGTTTGGGCTTCCAGCCGGAACATTTTCCCGGTGCGTTGGAGCAGCTGCGGGCGACTCCGGCGGTGGGCTCCATCACGTTGATGACCCATTTCGCTTGCGCCGACGAGGCGGCTGGCGTCGCGGACCAGCTGGAACGCTTCCGTTCCCTGGCCCGAGGCGTCGGCCTGCCGTGTTCTCTCGCGAACTCGGCGGCGATTCTGCGCTACCCCGAGACCCACGCGGACTGGGTTCGCCCCGGAATCATGCTCTACGGCTGCTCTCCCTTCGGCAGCCCCGATGGCGCGGCCATCGGGTTACGGCCCGCAATGACTCTGGAGAGCCGGGTGATCGCCGTGCAGGAACTTCGCAAGGGTGATCGCGTGGGCTACGGGGCCACTTTCGAGGCGCCCGGGCCCGCCCGCGTCGGGATCGTGGCCTGCGGTTACGCCGACGGCTATCCCCGCCACGCGGCCTCGGGCGCTCCGGTGGCGGTGGACGGGAAACGGACCCGGCTTGCGGGCCGGGTCTCCATGGATATGCTGGCGGTGGATCTCACATCGCTGCCGGGGTCGGGCGTGGGCAGCGCGGTGACGTTATGGGGAGCGGGAATGCCGGTGGAGGAGGTGGCCGCCGCCGCGGGAACCATCGGCTACGAGCTGCTCTGCGCCGTGGCCCCGCGGGTGCCGATGGTGGAAGCCTAGGTGCCCGTCAGCAGGGATGCTTGTCCAGGCCGCACTCGTCCCATTCACCGAGGGCGCGGCCGAACGTGTATTCGCCGGGCTTGTAGATGAGCTCTTTCCCCACCTCGTTCATGTTTCCACCGGGAATGCTGAACGGAAGGGAAACCACCCACGCCCCTAAGCCAAGGACGGTCGCGGCGAGGCTGAGGGGCCGAACCACCACGGTATCGAACAGCATATCGGCGCCTTTGTCTTCAAACGCGGCATCGATGTCCGGCCGGTCATTCTGTGCCCTGAGTGCGGCTGGCCCGATCGCCAGGGTTGTCGCGAGTGCAAAGCAGGTGAGGGACTTGAGAATCCGCGTTTTCATGGAGTGTCTCCTGATCTGAGGTTGTCCTTATGGCAATCGCAAGAAGGTTCGCGAGGAAATCAGCAGGGATGCCGGTCGTACCCGCATTCCCGCCAGGTGCCGACGGGACGCGCAAAAGTGTATTCCAGCGGCTTGCCGATCAGTTCGCTCGCTGCCTCCCCGGGATTGCCGCCCGGCAGGCTGAACGGAAGACCCACGACCCAGGCACCGATGCCGAGGGCCGACGCGACAAGCGACAAGGGGCGGACCACGGCGATATCTTCGAGCATGTTCGCGCCGGGATCCGCCGCCCAGTTGGTGTCGAAGGCGGAATCCGCGGCCCAGAGCGCGGCGGGACCCGCTGTCAGCGACGCTGTGAGTAGGCACAATGTGACGGACTTGGCAAATCGACCGCTCATGTTCATGGCATTTCTCCCAAGCTGACAAGGTGCAAAAAGATTATAGTCTATCCCCTCGTTTTGTCACGAGTTTCCTGATGGCCAAATCCAAGACGGTTTATGTCTGTTCCGAATGCGGCGGGCAGGCGCCCAAGTGGCAGGGACAGTGCCCCCATTGCCAGGCGTGGAACACACTGGTCGAGAGCGCGGTGGAGAAGGCGCTGTCGCGCTACGCCGCCCTGGCGGGCAGTGCCGTCGTGCAGAGCTTGAGCGATATCGAGACCGAGGAGGAAAGTCGCCGCTCCAGTGGGATTTCGGAGTTGGACCGGGTGCTCGGGGGCGGCATGGTGGAGGGCGGAGTGGTGCTGCTCGGCGGTGATCCTGGCATCGGGAAGTCCACGTTGCTGTTGCAGGCCTTGTGCCTGATGTCATCACGCTGTCCCGTGCTGTATGTGTCGGGTGAAGAGTCGACGCGCCAAGTGGCGTTGCGCGGGCGCCGGCTGAACCTGGACGTGAATGAAGTGCAGGTCCTTGCGGAAATCAACTTGGAGAAAATCCTCGACGCCATGACGCGGCAGCGCCCGGCGGTGGCGGTGATCGACTCCATCCAGACCCTCTACTCGGAGGCGCTTCAGTCGGCACCGGGGTCCGTCGCCCAGGTCCGGGAGTGCGCGGCTCATCTCACCCGCCATGCCAAGCGCTCCGGTACCGCGGTGGTCCTGGTGGGTCACGTCACCAAGGAGGGCAGTCTGGCGGGGCCGCGGGTGCTCGAGCACATGGTGGACACGGTGCTCTANNTTTGGCGCGGTGAACGAGCTGGGCGTGTTTGCCATGACGGAAAAGGGTCTGCGCGAGGTTTCCAATCCGTCGGCGCTGTTTCTCTCCGGTTCCGGCGCGCGCATTCCCGGCTCGTGTGTGATGGTGACGCAAGAAGGCACCCGGCCGCTGCTGGTGGAAATTCAGGCACTGGTCGACGACGCCCGCGGCGCGAATCCACGCCGGCTGTCCGTCGGCCTGGAGCAAAACCGGCTGGCGATGCTGCTTGCCGTGCTGCATCGCCACGCCGGCATTGCCGCCTTCGATCAGGACGTTTTCGTGAATGCTGTGGGTGGCGTCCGCATCAGCGAGCCCGGCGCCGACCTCCCGGTGCTGCTGGCGATCGTCTCTTCACTTAGGAACCGGGCGCTCCCCGATAAGGTCGTCGCCTTCGGCGAGGTGGGGCTCACCGGCGAGGTGCGGCCGGTGCAGCGGGGTCAGGAGCGCCTGCGCGAAGCGGCGAAACTCGGGTTCGAGCGGGCGGTGATCCCCAAGGCCAACCGCTCCAGGCAGGCGCCGCAGGGAATGGAGGTGATCGCGGTGGAGCGGGTGGAGGATGCACTGAGGGTTTTGCGGGAGGGCTGAGTTTGCATGGCCGTGCCGTTAAGGATTAAATTCTCGAACCTGTTTCTTCGCAGAATGACAGTCCCCGACAGGAGTTGCCCGTGAGCCAGTCCAATCCCTACAGCATCGGCCTCGACAAGAACCCGGCGAACTACACGGTGCTGTCGCCGCTGACTTTCCTCGAGCGCACCGCGTACATCTATCCGCAGCGTGTTTCGCTGATCCACGGCGATCTGCAACACACTTGGCAGGAGACCTATGAGCGCTGCCGGCGCCTGGCTTCCGCCCTCAGGAAGCGAGGCGTGGGGATTGGCGACACGGTGGCGGTCATGCTGGCGAACATTCCGGCCATGTACGAAGCGCACTTTGGTATCCCCATGGCGGGTGCCGTGCTCAACACGCTCAATACGCGGCTCGATGCCGAGGCGATCGCGTTCATGCTCCAGCACGGCGAGGCCAGAGTCCTGCTTACGGATCGCGAGTTTTCGGAGACCATGGAGAAGGCGCTGCGTATCGCCGGCCGGAAGATGCTGGTGATCGACGTGGACGACCCGGTTTACGACGGCCCCGGCAAGCGCCTCGGTGAGATCGAGTACGAAACCTTTCTGCGCGAAGGGGAGCCGCAGTTCGCCTGGGAGTACCCGGCGGACGAATGGGACGCCATTTCCCTCAACTACACCTCCGGCACCACCGG
>DKBC01000035.1 GCA_002451065.1 Betaproteobacteria bacterium UBA6910 | reverse complement strand
ACGTCGTACCAGTTCTGCGAGGCGAACTCTGTCCTTGGCACACCCCGTGGCGGGCGACGAACCGTCCCTATGCGAAGGCCTTCGTCCTGCAGACGTTCGCTGCCGAGCCTGACGACACGTACGGGCATGATGACCTCCTCTCTACGATTCCAGGATCCGCCGCCTAGCGGCGCGCGCCACCCGGTCCCCACATCTCGCGCCGCAGAACGTCCCGGGAATCAGCTCCACGCTCATGAGCGATCGCGGCAGGCAGCTTTGCGCCGGAAGGGTCCCGGCTCGCGCCGCGGGCCCGCGACGGCCGCGGGCGCTCACCGCCAGCGGCCTGCCGAGGGCATGCCTGCCTCACAGAGACCAAGGTCGTACCGGATTCTGGCTTCCGCACTGTGGACAGGTTCCGCCGCTCTGGAGAGAGAGGCCGGACCTTGAGCGGCAATCGGACCATGCAATCGGGACTCGAATCGCGATGAAGCAAGCAGCTGCGAGCGAAATTTATGGGAGGTAGGCAATGTCGAGGAGGTAGAACAGGCCAGATGCTGTTGCGAAGCCGAGCGCGCCGGCCAGGGACACGCCCGGAGCACTCGAGCCCCCTGGCGACGGCTGTGTCCAGGCGGCACTGTATCTAGCTTGGCAGGTGCCACAGCGCACAGGAATCACGCGATCTCGAGTGTCGTCTCAGCTGCGATCGGCCTGCCACAGCTGGCTCGATTTCCTGGCGACGATGAATACGGCTCTGTTCTTCCCCGGCCGCCATTCGTGCGCAATATCGAAACCGGCGCTGCGCAAACTTTCCTTCAGCTCGCTTGTGGTGAAAAACGAGAGTGTTGGAAGAAGACCAAAGAGCTTCCCGATCGGCGCTATGAGCCTGAGAAATTTCATGGAGTCGCCCAGGCACATGGTGCTGGTTACGAAGACACCGCCAGGCTTGAGCATTTGTCGGGCCTTCGAGATTGTCCCTCTCCAATCATCCAACAGGTGCAAGATGCTAAGCCCCAGAACGGCATCGAAGCTTTCTGCCGGCGCGTCCAGCTCTTCAACCGCCTTGCACTCAAACGTAACATTCGCGATCTTGGCCGCATCCGCCTTGCGCTTGGCAATCTCGATCATTCGCGGCGAGATATCCATGGCACGAACATGCTTCACGAAAGGCGCGTGCAGGAGAGCGGTCGATCCCGTACCGCAACCGAACTCCAGCACTGCCATGTCCGGTCGCAGGTAACTCTGCGTGATACGGAGCTTCTCTTGGTACGCCCCTTGGTCCGCCACCGGACGCTTCGCGTATCGTTCGGCGATTCGATCCCAGAATCTGGCCGCGTCACTCATGAGGTTCGATTCGAAATGCCACCTCGCGCTTCGCACCAGCGCCCGACCAGGCGCGTGGCGGTTCGTCGGTCATGCTGCTTGCGGTTGTCTGGAGTCGATAGATCGGTTCTCATTCGTCGCCCTTTCCTCCCAGGCTAAGGGCCAGGGCGAAAAGCTTCAGCCGGTCCGGCGCCCGATTCCCTAATTCTCCAGATCCCGGCAAACCTCGGCCAGCCGGGCCCGCAGCCACTCGTGGGCGGCGTCCCTGTCGCTCCGGGGATGCCAGGTCATGCTAATGGGAAAGTCTGGCAGCTCCAAGGGCGGCGGAAGCACCCGGATCGGCAGCGTCCGCGCGAAGGTGCGTGCGATGCGGCTGTTTACCGTCATGATGACATCGGATTCGACGATGATGTACGGCGCCACCAGGAAATGGGGCACCGAGACCGATATGCGCCGCGACCGGCCCATGCGCGCCAGGGCTTCGTCCACCACGCCGGAGCGCTGCCGTGTGGACACGAATAGGTGGGGCAGCCGCAGGTACTGCTCCAGGGTGAGCCGCGACTTCACCGTCGGATGGTCCTTGCGCACCGCGCACTCCAAGTGCTCCGTGAACAAGTGGGCCTGGCGCAGCCGCTTGGGCAGGTTGGGGAAGTAGCCGAAGGCGAGATCGATCTCGCTGCTGTCCAGAGGTCCCTCCGGTGGCGAGAGCTGGAGTGAGCGCACCGAGAGGTCCACCCCGGGCGCCTCCCGCTGCAGAACTTTCACCAGGCGCGGCACCACCAGGAACTCCATGTAGTCGCTGGCGCCGATCACGAAATGGTGCCGGGCTTCCCGCGGCTCGAAGCGCGCCGGGGTCGACAGGGTGCGCTGGATCTCGGCCAGGGCGGCGCGGATCGGGCCGTGCAATTCCATGGCCCGCGCCGTTGGCTCCATGCCCCTCGAGGTGCGAACCAGCAGGGGGTCGTCCAGCATCGCGCGCAGCCGGGACAGGGCATTGCTCATGGCCGGTTGCGACAAGGCCACGCGGTTGGCGGCCCGGGAGACGTGGCGCTCGGCCATGAGGGCGTCGAAGGCCACCAGCAGGTTGAGGTCCAGCGAGCGCAGGTTCATCGGAAATTCACCGCGTGAATATACGGATTTCAATAAACCATTTCACAAATAATACTCTCCTCCCTAACATGGCGACAACCGAGATTCATTCATTTACTGAACAGAGGAGTGTCACCATGAATGCCAAAGCCTGGATCCTGAGCCTTCCCTTAATCCTTGCCTTTCCCGCCGTCGCCGCCGAAACCGGCGGCGCGGAGAGCCCGGCGACAACGGCCGCGGCGGGCGGCCTGCCGCCGCCCGAGGCCTACGAGGTTTTCATCGACGAGGTCACCGGCTATGCCTTCATCAAAACGCCGGCGGGCTGGAAGTTCATCCGGAACCTGCGCGCAGACACGGCGCGGGACTCTGCCGGTTCCCGGGACCGCCCTTCCATGGCGGCGGGCCTGTCCCGGAACTGACCGGTTTGCTTATTGGGCGGGTGGGAACAGGCTTCGGGGCGGCGGACTCTGTGCCCGGCCGCTCCGGTCCCGGCGCGATGGATCAACCCAGGGCCTGATTCAGGTCGGCGATCAGGTCCTCCGCGTCTTCCAGGCCCACGGACAGCCGCAGCATGCTGTCGGAGATTCCGCGGCGCGCGCGCTCTTCGGGCGTCAGGCCATGATGAGTGGTGGTGCAGGGCTGGGTGACCAGACTCTCCACGCCGCCCAGGCTGGGCGCCAGGGCGAACAGCTTGAGCCGGTCCGCCACCCGTGTCGCGTCCTCACCGGTGCCGGCGACCTCGATGGTGAGCATGCCACCGAAGCCGGACATCTGGCGGCTGGCCAGGACGTGGCCCGGAAGATCGGGCAATCCCGGGTGCAGCACCCCGGAAACGCGGCGATGGGCGCGCATGGCCTCGGCAATGACTTGGGCGCTGGCGTTTTGCTGGCGCACCCGCACCGGCAGGGTGCGGATGCTGCGTGCCAGTTGCGCCGCCACCTCGGGGGCGATCATGGAGCCCAGGTTCTTGCGCCAGTTCCAGATGGGCATCAGCAATTCGCGGCTGCCCATGATGGCGCCGGCGGTGAGGTCCGAGTGCCCGCCCAAGTACTTGGTGCAGGAGTGCACCGCGAAGTCAGCGCCCAAGGCCAGGGGCTGCTGGTTCACCGGCGAGGCGAAGGTGTTGTCCACGGCCACCAGCGCCCCGTGGCGGTGCGCGAGCTCGCTCACCGCGCGGATGTCGAAGATTTCCAGCGTCGGGTTGCTGGGGGTCTCGAAGAACACAAGCCCCGCGCCTCCTTTCAGGAGATTCTCCAGGCGCGCAAGTTCGCTGCCCAGCAGCAGGTGGGTGGGAATGCCGAGCAGGGGCAACTGCGAAGCGAGCAGCTCCAGGGTGCCGCCGTAGGCGTCTCCGAGACAGACGATGCCCTTGCGCCCGTGGGTGAGGAACAGGGCCGCCTCCGCCGCCATCCCGGAGCAGAACGCCCAGGCCATCTCCGCGTTCTCCAGTGCCGCCAGCTTGCCCTCCAGGCTCTGGATCGTGGGGTTCAGCCCGTAGCGGGTGTAGAGGCTGCCGGGCTGCCGGCCGTCCACCACGTCCAGCAGATGTTTCGTCGAAGCGAACCTGAACGTCGTGGTGGTATAGACCGGCGTGTGGGGCGAGCCGTGGGCGTCGGCGATCTCGCCGGCATGGACGCAGCGCGTGGCCAGACCTTCTTGGTTCATGGATGTCTCCTCGGTGAGGGTTTGGAATTGATGCCGGTTGCAGCGGGGCGCCGCTTGGTCGCGCGTCTCACTTCTCCCCCAGCAACGCGCGGATCTGCGCCATGGGCTCGGGCTGGTCGAACTCCCGTCCCCCTACCGCGCGCAGCGCGATCCGCCCGTTGCGGTCGATGACAAAGGTCGTGGGCAGGCCCTTCACCGGCCACGCCTTGAGCGCCGTGCTCTTCTCGTCATAGAGGATGGGAAAGGCCGGCGCGGGCTCTACCCCCGCGATGAAGCCCGCCACCGTGTCCCAGGTCTCGCCGACATTGATGCCGAGCACCAAGGCCTGATCCGGCGGCAGCGCCCGGCGCAGCCGCTCCAGCGACGGCAGTTCCCGCCGGCAGGGCGGGCACCAGGTGGCC
>DKBC01000096.1 GCA_002451065.1 Betaproteobacteria bacterium UBA6910 | reverse complement strand
GCCATTCGTACCAGCCGCTCGCCGGCACCAGGATTCTTCGGCGCCGGAACGCGGTCCTGTAGGCGGGCTTGGATTCCACGGTCTCCGCCATGGCGTTGATGGTGCTGTAGCGGGTCCTGGGCTCCTTCGACCAGTGGGGCACCAGGCCCCAGCGCATGGGCACCAGCTCCCGTTTCCCGTCGGAACGGCGACGCACCACCGGCACCTCCTGGGTCGGCGCGATGTTGTAGCGGGCCCGGAGCCCCTGGGGTTGCTCCTCGAGCCCGAACTGAAGCGCGATGACTTCCGGCTGGCTGTGGAGGGCGTAGCGGCCGCACATGGGGGAATTGTAGGAGGACGCAGGAAGCCGATCCAGCCGCAAACAATCGCGCTGTCGCCACTCAAGTTCACGGCCACCCTTCGGCCCTGAAGAGGCGGGCCCGGCTCCGGCGCAAGAAAATCGGCATCCGTTTGAACTATGGTTACAGGGACTTCGCTGGAAGTCGCGGCCGGCTCCGGACAGCGACCGGCGCCGGGAACATCAACTCATCCGTCGTGGAGGCAACATGAGCAACGTGTATTGGGACGAACGCAGGATGTCGGACGACAACGTATTCCCGTCCATTCTGGCGATCGGCGACTCCTGGTTCTGGTACCCCTTTCCAGGGGGCTCCCTCATCAACGCCCTGGGCCCGATGGTGGCCCCCAAGGGCCATAACGTCCTTACCCTCGGCAACAACGGAGCGGAAGCGTTCGACTATGTCAACGGGGTCTATAAGCGGCAGGTGAAGACGGCGCTCAAGCACCACGGAACTGCGCTTTCCGCGGTCCTCGTCAGCGGCGGCGGCAACGACTTCGCCGGTTTCAACGACCTGCGGCCGCTCCTCAAGCTCGACTGCTCGAACGCCCAGACTCCCGCCGAGTGCTTCGAGCCGGGGGATGAGGAGGGCACCCTGGACTGGCTAATGAAGAAGACCCTGGAAAGCCTCGGCCTGCTGATCTGGCGCGTGTTCGCGGAGGTGCCGGTTTCGTCGCCCGTGTTCCTCCACAACTACGACTATGCGCGGCCGGACGGGCGCGGCGTGTTCGGCGCATCAGGCTGGCTCAAGCCCGCGCTGGACGACGCCAAGGTGCCCCTGCCGCTCCAGGAAGGGTGCATCCAGCTCATCATCGATCGCTTCACGTCGATGCTGGAAACGGTGGCGTCCGGCAGCAATCGGGTCGTCCTCATCGATAGTCGCGGCACGCTGGCGGACACCGACTGGGCCAACGAGTTGCATCCCAAGCCCAAGGGTTTCCGCAAGCTGGCGAGGCAGAAATGGCTGCCGAAACTGCGGGAGAAGGGGCTCGCGAACTAGGCGGGGTCGTTGAACGTCCCCCGCAACGAAGCACGAGGAGCGAATGCGGTCGAGCGCGTTGCGACCTTGGGCGCACGGCCGATTGCTGACCGGCAGCGGAAGCGTGAGCAACGAGGACGCTGCGGGGACGGCAGATACGCCACCCGGGCCAGAAAGCTGCGCAAAGGTGGCGGCGCGGGGATGCCGAGGATGAGGAATTCGCCCGCGGCGTGAACGGTTCCCCGCCCGCCTTCGCGGGCAAGAACGCCTCGTTAACTCGCATCGCGCCGTACCAGGAACGCGCCGCGACGGCTGCGCCGTGAGGTGAATCGGACCCTGCTTCCCAGTGCCCGGATGATCGTCTATGCTTGCGCCTTGCCATGGACGATCAAAAACCGGCGGGCCGAGACTGGTTGCGCGAGCTGAGCGCGCGTGAAGGCGAAGCCATCGAGGCCTATGGGCGCGCCCTCAAAGCTTACGGCAGCGGCGCGGAGCCGGTGGAGATCCTGTTCCGCGACCTGACCGATCTGACGATCCGCGCAGCCTCCAGCGCGACAACCCTGTGGCTGCACTCCAGCGCGGCCTACCTGGAATGGAGCTTGTCCGTGGCCGGTATCCGACTCAAGCCGACCGGCGGTCCGTCATCTTCCGCCCCCGCCGGGAAGCCCGATTGATCAGCCCCGGCGCGCGCGCGGTCATAATCGCGAATCCCCAGCAGGCGGCAGCAGAATTGCTCGCCGCGGCGCTGGACGGCGCCGGATTCTGGGAGTCGCTGGCCGCGGCCCGCGAGGCATCGGGGCTGACAGCCGACCGGTTTCACATCCTCATCAAGCCGGATCTGCAGGCCTTCGACCGCGGCTCCCCCGCCGCCACTGACCCGGCCCTGGTGGAAACTCTGATCGACTGGCTGCACCAGCGCGGGTACTCGCGAGTGGATGTCTGCGGCAGCGCCGACAGCGCCTATTTCTGGGCCGAGAACCGCGACGTGGCAGTGCTCGCCGACTTGCTCGGCTATCAGTATCTGACGCCGGGCGGCTGTGAATACGACGTGCTGGATCTGGGCGACGATTTGGTTGCCGGCGGGTTTGCCGCGGCCGGTGTGCTTCGCGACAGCGCCATCGGGCGCGCCTGGAGGGACGCCGGATTCCGGATCAGCTTCGCGCGCAACAAGACCGACGAACGCGAAGGGTATGCACTGTGCCTCGCCGGACTGCTGGGCGTCCTGCCGTTGGCGGACAAGGATTACTACTACCGTCAGCGATTGCCGGCGGGTGAGGTGGTCGCCGAGCTATTGCGGCGGATGCCCGTGGATTTCGCCATCGTCGACGCGAGCGTCAGCGCTCACGGCAGTGGCGGCGAGCGCGCACCGAGGGCGATCGACACGGCCTGCATCATCGCCAGCCCGAGCCCGCTGCTGGCCGACTTTGCCGGCGCTCTCAAAATGGGCATTGATCCCTACGTTTCGCCGTTGGCGGCGACCGTTTTCCGCAGCCTGGGGTTGCCGGCCGAATACTCGCTGGAAGGCAATCTCGCCGTTTATCCGGGTTGGCGCAATGTGGAGCCGGCTCTGATGGATTCCTACCGGCGGCGGGACCGCTCCCCGACCCTGAGCCGGCTGCTGACACCTTGGTTGCAGACGCTGAACCCCGAATTGTTCCCATTGAAGCAGCTGCTCGACGCCAAGCTTAACCCGCGCCTCAGCCGGTTTTTCGCGGAGCCGGACGATAGTCCCAGCGCTCTGTCCTTGCTCACGTTCGTCAACTATGCGATCGGCGCGTTCGAGGAGTGGTTGCAGGCCTACCGAGTGCTGTACGACAAGGATGCGATCCGGCGCATCGACGTTCCCCTCGGCTTCGATGCGGCGGCCGTCACCGACGCCGACTACGCCGCCATCCGCCCGGAGCTGGACCAGCTGGAGGTGCTGCTGGCAGGCACTCCGCCGGCCGCCGCGGGCTTGCGCTGGCGGGAGATCGAGGGCGCGACGGTGTTCGAGTTCCAGCGCGAACTGCCCGTCCCCTTCGAGCTCTTCGTCGATCGCGTGGATGTGGCGCGCACCATTCAGTTCATGAACGACTACATCGGCGGCGTGGTGGTACCGAGCCGGTTCGACGACCGCGGCCGCGTGGTCCGGCAGGCGGAACGCAACCTGTACCTTCCCCAGCCGAACTATCTGGTGCTGTACCAGGGGCGTCCCATCGACGTCAGCAAGATCGAGTGTTGCGACTATGCCGACGACGAGCACCGCATGTACTGGAAGACCATCAAGAGCGAAAACCAGTCCGCCGTTCACGACGACGGCGTGGTCAGCTTCACCCGCACCCTTCGCGGCACCCTGGTGCGGGTGCTGGGCCGGCAGCTTTTTACCCTGCCGCCGTTCTGGCAGGCGATCGATTTGAACCTGATGCCGGACATCAAGGCGGCCCTGGTCACGCACGCTTACAAGGCGTTCTTCGAGCGCACCTGCGCCAATTTCGAGGCCCTGGTCGAAGGCCGCGACATCCGCATCGGGCGCGCCTGGCACGAACCGCGCCAGCCGCTGGACACCGAGACCCTTCCGGCAAAGGAGCTGGAGCAGTTTGGCAAGCTGCTCCTCGAGCGCTTTGAATCCTCGACCGCCGCCGCGCAGGTCCAGCCGCCCGAGGCAGCGCCGGCTGAAATCGGGCTGGTCCGCATCGATGAGGACGGATTTCGTCATTTCCGCGGGGCTCCGGCGCCGGCGGTCACCTCCGCGGCTTCGCCGCTGGCGGCGGGATTGCAGAGGCTGGCGGAAACGGTCGGTGATTTCCTGGCCGGATATAACGACGCCCTGGTGCGCGACCTCAGGCGGGCTGCGGATCCGCCCCCGGAGTTGTCACGGTGAAAGCCCTGGTGACCGGCGCCAACGGCCTTATCGGGGCCAACCTGGTGCGGGAGCTTCTGGCGCAGGGTGCGGCTGTCCGGGCGCTGGTGCGGGAAAGCAGCGACCTGGCCGCCCTGGCGGGGCTCGATGTGGAGATCCTGCGTGCCGATGTCAGTCGCCACCCGGAGGCCGTGGGGCAGGCGGTTGCCGGCTGCGAGTTGGTGTTCCACACGGCCATGCACTTCAGCTACGACCGCCGGCGCGCCAACGAGTTGCTCGCCGCCGCCACGCACGGTACCGAGAACCTGCTGCGCGCCGCGGCCGCGGAGGGGGTGCGGCGGGTGGTGCTGACCTCCTCCTCGGTGGTATTCGGCCACAGCACCAACCCGGTGGTGCTCGACGAATCCAGCCCCCTGGCCTCGGCCGAGGGCGAGGGCGCTTACGTCAGCGCCAAGATCCGCCAGGACGCCCTGGCGCTGGAGCTGGGCAAGTCGCTGGGGCTGGAAGTGGTGGCGGTATGCCCGACTGTCTCCGTCGGCCCCCACGGCACCGCGCTCGGTCCCAGCAACGGGCTGATCATCGCCTATCTGGCCGACCCGTTCCGGCTGACCTTCCCGGGCGGCTGCAATGTGGTGTCAACTGCCGATGTCGCCGTTGGGCACTGGCTGGCGGCGACCCGAGGCGGGCCGGGTCAGCGCTACCTGCTGGGCTCGGAAAACCTCACCTGGCCCGCGCTTCACGCCCTCATCGCCGAGCTGGCGGGCGTCGAGCCGCCGCAGGTCGAACTCAACCACGGTCTCACCTATCTCGCCGCCACCGCCGAGGAACTGCGCGCCCGGGTCGCAGGGCGGACTCCGCTCAGCAACCGCGAACAGGCCGCCATGGTCGGGCGCTATTACTGGTACAGCCACGCCAAGGCGGCGGCGATCGGCTATCGCCCACGCCCGGCGCGCCGGGCGCTGGCCGAGGCCTTGTCCTGGCTGGCGATGAGTCCCCACGTCAGCCGCGAACTGCGCGCCGGCCTGCGCCTGCACGACGAGGTCTACGCCGCCCGCGGCTGGCAGGCGAACGCGACCGGCACGCGAGGCAAAGTCGCATGAAAAGTTTTCGAGACCTGGTTGTGATCAAGCAGCCGCTGGAGCGGGTCTGGACCACGGTGCGCGACCGCCTGCCCGATCTTGCCGCCCAGCTTGACGATGTCGAGAGAATCGTCGTGCTGGAGCGCGAGCCGATAGGGCCGGGTCGCCTGCGATTGGTCAACGAATGGCACTCCGGGCAGAAAATTCCGAAGCTGCTGCAGAACCGGCTCGGCGCGGCGGCAGTGAGCTGGATCGACCGCAACCAGTGGGACGACAGCACCCACGTCTGCACCTGGGCCATAGAACCGTCGTTGTTTCCCGAACACATCCGCTGCGCCGGCAGCACCAGTTACGCGCCCGCGATGGGCGGGCGCGGGACGCGGATCACCTTCGCCGGCGACTTCGAGCTCGCCCCGGGCGCGCTCAAGGGCCTGGCGGGTCCGCTGGAACAACCGGCGACGGCCTTCGTCGAGTCCATCGTCACCGTATTCATACCCAGGAACCTGCGCAAGGTGATGGACGCCGCCGAGCGCCTCATCGCCGCCGGCTCATGATGTTGCGTTGCTAGGGGAATTCAGCCCAACAGGACGCTGTGGTGAAAACCCAGGCGCGGGTCGGCATTAGGCCCGATCCAGGGCAGAAACTCCTGGATTTCCGGCATTGGGACGCGCAGGCGCAGCTCGGTAGAGGGGTAGTCGTAAATGCTGATGTGGTTGAGCCCGCGGTTGGCGGTGAACAGCAGGCTCTGGGCGGCATCGAGCTGACAGGCGTAGATCGAATCCAGCAGCGAAAAGCGGCTTACGCGCAGCGCGCCCAGGAAGTGCCGGCTGTTGGTGGAGAAATTGCCGCGGACGAACACATCGAACACCTGGGTGGCCACTTCGCGCGGGTGAGCCATCTGTGTGGCCAGGTCAGGACGCTCGTCGATCAACCGGAAGTGAGCGAAGCTCTTGCGGTCGACCAGCACCACCGACTGGCTGCCACCGTTGCAGAAAATGATCTCCTCCGCGGACATGGTGATGTCCGAATTGATGTGTGCGGGTATCTCACGGCCGGCACTCCAGTGGCGCAGCACGCGGCCGTCCCTGGCGTCGATCTCGAATACGTACTCTTTCAGGAAAGACATGGCCCACTCGTGGTAATCGACGTGGTCCTGGGGCGCCACCCGGAACGAAACGCAGTAGAAGATTTCATCCATCTCGTGGGCATGCACGTGCCAGCACGTGGCGGGCAGGGGTATCACCCGTGTCGCGCCCGTCTGCAGGTCGAACACGCCGACGTGGCGCGCCTCGCCGGCGGCGCCGTGGGCGGGGTTGTCCATCGAGCCGTAGCAGATGTAGCGGCCGGAACGGGTGAGCTTCATGGCGTGCGGCAGCTTCACCTTGTGCGGACCGAGCCGCTCGGGCGATTCCAGCCGGTCGAGCGAGAAGCGGTAGAAGTTTTCGCCGATGGCGGTGACGAACTCGCCCTCGGAAAGCCAGACCAGGTGGGTGCTGCCCTGCAATGAGGTGCTGGTCGCCTCGAACCGGAGGGTCGAGACGCGGGTGATCTCGTCAAGCGTCAGCGCGTCGTAGAACAGCAGATGCTGGCCGGCGTTGCCCAGGAAGCCGACTTTGCCCGATGGATTCACCGATACCGCATGGCCGGCGGCGATGCCGTCGTAGAACTTGACCTTGTAGGCGTAGTTGTTGCTTGCCGGATCGAACAGAAACAGGCAGACCCCGGCCATTCCTTCCAGGCCGTTGATGCCGTTGCCGTCGAGGGCAATGTGAAAAGCGCGGGGGTACCCCTTGACCAAAATCGACATTCAGTTCTCCGTGGCGCCGGCAAATCGCGGTCCTGCTCCCGTCGCGAGCCGGTAATTCGCCTGTTTCCTATGATTCACGAGGGTGCCAAGGCCGGGAAAATTGTGCAATACTGCGCTTCGGTCTCCGGAGGGAGAAGCGGGCTCGTCGACCCCGGGCGGCACGCGCCCGCTGGTGTTGCTGCCCTCTCGACGGGCCAAACTTTTTTTTGTCGCGGCTGTCTGGAAGATTGCGACGCGACCGTCCTCTGGAGAGACCAAATTCTACCCGTGCGTTTCCGCGAAGACCCGTGATGATTGACGGATGGTCGGCGAGGGTCTTTTCAGCACGGACCGTGCACTATAGTCAAATGCGGGGCGAGGCGCGCCGCAAGGAAATGGGCTGATGAATCCGGGCAGGCAGGAGCCGCACAGGACGAGGGATCTGGCCGACGACTTGCATCGGGTTTGGCGCGTGCCCGTCGATGAAATTCAGAGAATGGAACTGGCCTTCGTCCGGCAGCAGGCGCGGATCGGCCGCCGTGCGCTGGTGCGTCCGTTCGCCCTCGCGCTCAATCATCTTGGCAACGGTTGGCTGTACCCTCTGCTGGCCGGGGTGCTGCTGTGGCTGTCGCCGGAGCATTTCCTGACGCTGGCAATCAGCGCCGGCGTGGCCGCCGGCACCGCCCACCTGATCTACCCCGCGATCAAGCGCTTCGTGGCGCGGCCGCGACCCTGCGAAGTGGATCCCACGATGCCGCCGCTGCTGCGCGTGCTGGATCGCTATTCCTTCCCCAGCGGCCACTGCATGACCGTCACCGCGGTGGCGTTGCCGATCGCCATCATCCTTCCCGTAATGGCCATCCCGGCCGCGTTGTTTTGTCTGCTCCTGGGCTGGGCGCGAATGCTGGCCGCGCACCACTATCCCAGCGATATCCTGGCGGGAATCGCGCTGGGCGCACTCGCTGCGGTGCCCGCCGTCCTGCCGCTGCTATAGTCGGCCCGCGGGCCCTGCCCTAGGCGCGGTCCCCGCGAGCCTTGCTGCCGGTTTCAGGCGGAGGCCTTCCTGCCCTTGGCCGATTTCTTGCGCCGAGCAGTTGCGACCCGTTGGCCGCCGGTGTCTCTGCCCGACGGCTCCGCGCTCGGCTTGGCGGGCTCCGGCGTCGGAGGGGTCGCGGGCCTGGCCGAAGGCTCCGCCCGCACGGTGACGCGCATGGCCATGTCCGGAAAGCCGGCGACCTGAATCTGGCCACGGTAATCGACGCCGGGCTGCAACTGTTCAGACAGCAGCACCGAGCACTGCACCACCTGCTGCGAGTTGGGCCCCAGGCGGCAGCCGTTCGGGTCGAAACGGACCGCCGGTTTCAGCCTGGAATGTCCGTCGTCGCTCACCAGCTCAGCCAGACTGAAACTGACATCGATCGCCTCGCTCCTGTTGTTGGCAATCACGAAGGCATTGCTCGGCGAGTCGCCATGCTCGCCGCGAAACAGCAACGCCGAGCGCGCGCCGCTGGCGGGCGCCGGTGCCGCCGCCGGAGATTCGGGCTGCAACACCTGCTCGTAATAAAGCCTTGCGGCTTCCACCCCGGCGTTCAGCACCACCGTGTAGTAGTTGAGGCTGGCCTCCGCCAGTTGCTGCACGATCCGCGGCCCCTCCTTGCGGACGAAGTCGGCGTAGCGTTGCTGCATCAGATCGGCCGAAGGCGCCGGGGTCGCCGTCCTGTTCGCGCCGCTGACCAACGCGGCATAGCGCTCGGCGCTGCGGGTGTAGGCGTCGAGATAGGTCGAACCCAGGCGCTTCAGGGACTGGGAAAACTGGCTGGTGTCCATCGGTATATCCTTCGGCTTGATAGTCTGGGTCGGCGCCATCTCGCGGCGGGGCTCGATTCCGACGCCCGCGGCCACGTCAACGGATCGCCATCGGTGGTTTCCTCACGTTCCCGGTCGTCGCGGCTGCATGGGGCAATGGCCCGGTCAACCGGGAACCGCCATCAGGAACCCCGGTAGTTGGTGCTCAGGGTCCGCTCGAAACAGGGCCTGTCGCAGTAAAAGTGGTCGTACCAATGATGAATCGGGTCGGGACAGTCTTCCACTTGGATTTCGTGGCAACTGGACGCGACGCCATCGGCGGGCTCCACGGTCCAACGCAGGTAGTGGCCGTTGCAGCCGCGTATCCACAATAGCCGTTCGGTCTTTTCCCCCTTGCAGGCATCCGCCGGCACCGCCACCGTCGCGGTGAACCAGCCGCGCTCCATGGGCGACAGCACCAGCTCGTCGGGGGTCACCTCGGCGGCGAATTTGCCCTCGGCGAACGCCGCCCTCACCCGACTGGCGCGGGCCTGGCAGTTGGTCACTCGGATGCGCACCACGGCGGTGCCCCCCGGGCAGACCAGGCTGTGGATCTCGCCGAGCGGACGCGGCATCCAGCANNCAAAGGATTCAGCGTTACGCCGAGGCGCGCGAGCTCGACCACGGATTTCATCCAGGAGTCCAGCGCCAATGCTCCGGCCTGGGTCAGCGCCTTGACCGAGCCTTCGCCGGCGGCGATCGTTGCGGGTGTGCTGGTCATGCATCGTCTCCTTTGCGCGTGCGGTGTTTGTCACCAGACCCGCCGCGGGGGCGGGTGTCTTTCGGTCGGTCGAGCGCGATTTCCAACTCGGCGGCCACGGTCGTGCCCAGCACCGGCAGCCGGGCGGTCCAGCCGGT
>DKBC01000261.1 GCA_002451065.1 Betaproteobacteria bacterium UBA6910 | reverse complement strand
CACGACACCTTCGGCCTCGGCCACATCCGCCGCACCCAGGCCATCTGCCAGGCGGTGACCGGTGCCCTGGACAACTCCGCCGCCCTGATCCTCACCGGGTCCTCGGCAGTGCAGGGACTCAAGCTGCCCGAGGGCGTCGACTATGTGAAGCTGCCCAGCGTGACCAAGGTGGGCAACGAGGCCTACGAGTCGAAATTCCTGCGGGTGGAGTTCGATGCCATCCGGCAGCTCCGGGAGCAGCTGATCCTGTCTTCGGTGGCCGCGTTCCAGCCCGACGTCGTGTTCGTGGATAACGTGCCCCTGGGCATGAAAAAGGAACTCATCCCCGCCCTCGAGTACCTGCGCGGCCTGCCCCAGCGGCCGCGCATGATCCTCACCCTGCGCGACATCCTGGACGAGCCTGAGCGCATCGTGAAGCAGTGGACCGAGAACAGGGTCTACGAGGCCATCGACCGCTACTACGACGAGGTGGTGATCTACGGCCTGCCGGAGGTTTTCGACTTCGTGAAGGAATACCAGATCCCCGCTTACCTGGCGCGAAAGATCAGCTATGCGGGTTACATCGACCGCGTGGCCGATCCGGAAAAGACCGCCGAAATGCGCCGCCGCTACGCCCCCAAAGGCGAGAAATTCGTGCTTTGCACCGTGGGCGGGGGCGGCGATGGCCAGGAACTGGTGGAGAATTATCTGGCGGGCCTCGACGCGCGCAGGACGGGCGATGCCGTGCGCAATGTCGTGGTGTTCGGGCCCGACATGCCGGAGGCGGTACGCGGCGCCATGCGCAAGCGTTACGGTCACCGCAGGGATTTGGTCATGATGGACTTCTGTCCCGAGATGACGGCGTGCATCGCGGCGGCGGACGTGGTGGTGTCCATGGGTGGATACAACACGGTGAGCGAGATCCTCGCACTCAAAAAGCAGGCCGTTCTGGTGCCGCGGGTGGCGCCCCGCCTCGAGCAATGGATCCGCTGCCACCGCCTGGACCAGATGGGCCTGGCGCGCTGCCTGCACCCCGACGATGCCACGCCCCAGAATCTCTGGCAGGCGATCGACGGAATGCTCGGTGCCCGGCCCGGGTCCCGGCGGGACACCGTAACCTTCGACGGCCTGCGGTTCGTTATCGACCTGGTGCGTGGCGCCCTGGCAACGCCGACCCTCACGACCCGCCGGCGCCCTGGTGGCGGTGGCGGCGCCCTGGTGGCGGTGCCGGCCTGAGAACGGGTCGGGCCCGGGTTTCCGGCTGGTTTCCTCCTCACGGTCCCTTTTCACCTTCCCCGGCCCGGCGTCGCCGGGCCACCGGAAATCCGGAAGCTTCTGCCGCGGTCAACGCGGAGACCGGTCCCTGCCGGGAGGAGTCTGCCGCCCCATGAGGGCGGAAGCGCAGGTAGTGAATTGCCGTCCCTGGGGCTCCGTCGCCGGAGGCGCCAGAGGTGGGCGGCCATTCCCAAGTGTTGACCGGTGCCGCGGCTTCACGCCGGTGTTAGCTTTCTTACGGACGAGATTTCGGTGAATAGGCCGCATCCATTTTCGTTTCTGGAGCCCGTGGACGCGATCGGCCCGCATCTCCGGGACTTGGTCGCCGCGCTCCGGGGGAGCGCGCGCTTTCTTGGTCTGGAGGAGGACGAAGCAAACGGGCGGGCGAGCGTTCGCCGGCTGGCGACGTTTTTCCGCTCCCGGGAGGGGTCCTGGGAGATCAAGCGCCTCTACATTTCCTATCAGGCAATCGGTCAGCGCTCGGCCACGGGATACCGCGGATACACCTTTCTCTACGACCCCCGGAGGGGAGGCCTGCAGGAGTGCCCCTTCCCGGCGGACCCGAAGCTCAAGTCCGCAGGCCATGTGCTTTCCCGCCTGGAGGCGGCGGGGCGCGTCGATGTCCTGCGTTATGTGCCGCTGCGCCGCCTGACCCTGCGCGGCCACTGGGACCCGCCCGACGGTCCGACGATCATCGTCAAAGTGGTGGAAAGCGGGGCGACAGGCCGCATCGCCCGGCGCCTGCGCGCCGTGGAACGCGCCGCAGAGAGAGCTTCCTTTGGCGTGGCAGGCCTCCTGATTCACGACGAGTCAGGCGCCACCGTCGTTCAGCAATGCCTGCCGGGCCAACCGCTGGTTGCTGCGATCACGCCTCAGAATCTGGAAGCCACCATGCGCCGGCTGGGCGACCTCCATGGGGAGGTCCATGAACTGGCGGTTCCGGACCATGTTTGCGGCGAGGCCGACGATCCTTTCCCCACGGTGCTGGACCGGCTGGACTGGCTCGGCTGGGTGCGGTCCGGCCGGGCCGATTTTTTTCGGACCCTGCGTGCCGCCCTGGAGGGCCGAACTCCCGCCGGCGCCTCCGACCGCCGTGTGTTTTGCCACGGTGATTTCCGCTGCACCCAGATCCTGGCCGATGACGACCGGTGGGCGGTGATTGATTTCGACGAGGCCGGGTATGGCGACCTCTGCCGGGATGTGGGCAGGTTCCTCGCCTTCCTCAGATACGACTTGCCGCTGTTCCAGGAGGCTGGCGGACGCGAGTCCCCCGACCGGCGCGCGCTCCTGGAACGGGCGGAAACCGCCTACCTGGAAGGT
>DKBC01000183.1 GCA_002451065.1 Betaproteobacteria bacterium UBA6910 | reverse complement strand
AGCAAGGCCCAGATGTTCGAGGGGCTGATCGCCTTCATCGAAGACACCCTGTTCGGCCTGGTTAACAAGATCACTACGGAGGAGTTCAGCGGCGTCAAGCAGCTCGAGGGCATTCTTTCAGTGCTGCTGGGGTTTCCGAAGAAGAACCAAGGCATGACCCGGGTGCTGATCGGCGACGCGCTGGTGAACGAGGACGAGCGCCTGCAGGCGCGCATCAACCAGCTCATCGATCGGCTGGAAGCGACCCTCAAGCAGTCGCTGCGCATTGCGGCCACCCAGGACGGCATCGGCACCGAAGTGGACGTGACGGCCCAGGCGAACCTGCTGATCTGTTACGTGATCGGGCGCTGGCACCAGTTCGCCAAGAGCGGATTCAGACGCGATCCTCTCGAGCATTGGGCGGCCCAGTGGCCCAGCCTGCTGCCCGCTTGACGCCCCGGCTTGGCACCTGGGCCGGGGCGCTGGTTGCGCTGGCGCTGGTACTGGGCGCGGACAGCGCGCCGGCGCAGACTGAATCCTCGCCTGAACCCGCCCCCTCCGCCCAGGACTGGTTTACCTACCACTACCTGGAGCGGGACACCACGCAGATAGTCCCGGTGCTGAGGGATCTCGCCCGGGAAGGGGTGCTCGGGCCCGGTGCGGCGGAAGCGCCTTTAGCCAGTTTTTTTTCAGAGGTATTCCGCGCGAACCCGGCGGGCGCTGCGGGCTGGATCCGGGACGCCGAGCTCGACCCGGAGCAGCGCCTGCCTTTGATCAAGGCCCTGTGGCTCGCGGGTCTCAAGTACGACGCCGTCAAGCTAGCGCGTCTCGACGCCTGGCCCGCCGGCGACATGGCGAAGCTCGACAAGCCTCCGCCGGACCGCTTCGGTTTTCACATTTCCGACCCCAGTCACCTGGACATGATGTGGGCGGGATTCGTGGCGACCGGAGACGTCCGTTTCGTCAGGCGCGTCATCGGCGTGCTGGAGTATGAGCCGGCGCCGGGGGAAGCGGGTCTTCCGGTACTGCTGTTGCGCGGCTCGGCCCGGTGGTCCCTGGCGACCAACGCCGATCAGCACGAGCTGGTGTACCGCACGGTGCGGGAGGAGGCGGAGCGCCGCACCGGGTTTGCCCAGGAGGTGCTGCGAGACATCGCCGAGCAGGTCGCTCGGCAGGCTCCGTCGTTTCCCAACCGGGACGGGGAATTCTCCGCCATGCTGTTCGTGACCGACGACATGGACTTCCGGAAGCGCTGGGCCAGCCTGCCGATCTCGGAAATGCCCCGGGCCGAGAGCATCGAACGAGTGGCCAAGGGCAAGCGTGTCGAGGTGGAGCTGGTGTTCACCGGCATCGGGCTCGATAGCGATCTCAATGCGGAAGTGGTGTACGACGTCGAGATACTCAAACCCGATAGCACCGTCTACGCCGAACTGCCGAACTTGCTCGGGATCAGGGGACGGCGGCCTAGCCGCTTCATGGTGAATCTGGCGTATTCGACGGTGCAGATCGAGTTCGATCCTCCCGATCCGCTCGGGATTTACACCGTGAAAGCGAAACTGCGGGATCTGGTGGGGAAAAAGGCGCTGGAGCTGAGCGTTTCGATCGAGGCGGTGGCGGAATAGACCCCTTCAGCGGGAGTGCTGGGTGAAGAACCGCCACATCAATTCCGTGGCGTCGGGGCCCGCCGCGTCGTTGTAGGGCTGGGCCTCGTCGCCTCCGCTCCAGGCGTGGGCCATGCCCTGGATCCGGTATTCCAACAGCAGCATTGTTCCGCCGTAGCGATATTCGCGCACGGTATAGGCGTGCCCGCCAGGCTGCTGTTCGCGGGTGGTGGCCGTCGGCGCCGCTTTCACGCTGTCATTATCCTGGCCGTCGTCCGCAAGATCGCCCATCTGGGCGAACTGGCGGACCACTTGATCGGCATTGATCGGCCGCACCCGCTCATCCGCGTCGCCCTGAAACACGATTACCGGCATGGGGCGCTGGGTCGAATTCGAGCATTTCCACGCGTCGCGCCCCGCGGCCTCGGGCGCCGTACGGCTGCCCGCCTCCAGGGCTGCGAGCGCATTCCAGGGGGCGGTGGCCGCCTTGTAGGCGACGCCCGAGTGGATCGCGGCAGCCGCGAAGACGTCCGCGTAACAGCTCGCCAGTATCGCCGCCATGGCGCCGCCCGCGGAAAGCCCCGCGACGTAAATGCGGTGCTGGTCGACCGGATAACGCTTGGCCACCTCGTCCACCATGCCCATGATGATGGCGGCTTCGCCGAGCCGGTTTTGGGTGAAACCGTCGAACCAGTTCCAGCAGCGTTCGATGTTGGATGCCGCATCCTGTCTCGGGTAGAGGACCAGAAATCCCTCGCGGTCCGCCAACGCGTTCATCCGGGAGCCGGCCGCGAAGCCTTCCGGGTCCTGCTTGCAGCCATGTAGCAGGACCAGCAGCGGGCGGGCGATTCCAGGGTCAAGCCCATCCGGCAGGTAGAGCCGGTAATCCCGGGACGGCCAGATCCACGGCGCGTACAGAAGGAACCCGGACCACGTCCGGTAGTTTCCGCCGCTCCACTGGCCCGCGGCCACGAGCGGCGTGGAAAGCGCGAGCAGAAGGGCGAGTGCGGCGCCTAGGGCGCGGCGCAAACTGCGCATCGCGGATCTTTCTTGAGCCGCACCGACCGCCACTCCATGGCGAGGCCGTCCAGGAGGAGCAGCCGCCCGGCAAGCGGTTCCCCGGCACCGATGATGAGCTTGAGCGCTTCGGCTGCCTGCACGCAGCCGATGATCCCCACCAGGGGCGCGAACACGCCCATTACGGCGCAGCGAACGTCGTCGGCCTCGCCGTGCTCCGGAAACAAGCAAGCGTAGCAGGGGCTTTCGGGATCCCGCAGGTCAAAAACCGAGACTTGGCCGTCAAAGCGAATCCCGGCTCCTGAAACCAGGGGCTTGCGGTGGCGCACGCAGGCGCGGTTGATGGCATGGCGGGTCGGGAAATTGTCGCTGGCGTCGATGACCACGTCCGCGGCGGCGACCAGCGCGTGCAATCGCTCTCCCTCAACGCGCTCACGGATCGGCACCACCTTCACCTCGGGATTGATGTGGCTCAAGGTCTCCCGGGCCGACTCCGCCTTGAGGGCGCCCACCGACTCGGTGCGGTGCACGATCTGGCGCTGGAGGTTGGTGAGGTCCACTGAATCGCCGTCACAAATCGTCAGGGTACCGACGCCGCTGGCGGCGAGATAGAGAGACACCGGAGAACCGAGGCCGCCGGCGCCGATCACCAGGGCCTTGGCGTGGAGCAGCTTCTCCTGGCCCTCCACCCCGATCTGTGGAAGGAGGATGTGCCGGCTGTATCTCAGAAGCTGCTGGTCGTTCATCCCTGCCTCGAAAACAAATCCGGCGCGGGAGACCGCGCCGGATCGGATAAAAGCACTGTGGCGCCGCGAAGGCGCTGCCTTACTTGGCGCTGGTCGTCTGGAGGACGTTCATCCCCTTCAGCACGTTCAGGGCCTGGTTGAGTTGAAAATCGTCCTTGGAGCCGAACACCGTGGGCGGACGCTTTTCGGCCTTCTCGTCCTCGCTTCCCGGTTGGGCGGGCGAACTCTCGGATTGGGGTTTCGGCGCCGGCTTGGCATCGGGCTTCGCGTCCGGCTTGGCTTTCCCCTCGTCACCGTTCGAAAGGTGGCGATCGAGGTCGGCTTCCCGCACCCGCAGGTTGGCGTCACTGCTCGGGAAGGACGGGTCCTCCACCACGATATCCGGCGTAATGCCCTTGGCCTGGATCGAGCGCCCGCCGGGGGTGTAATAACGCGCCGTGGTGAGCTTGATCGCCGTGTTGTTTCCCAGGGGCAGAATCGTCTGCACCGACCCTTTGCCGAACGTCTGGGTGCCCAGGATCACGGCCCGCTTGTGATCCTGCAGGGCGCCGGCCACGATCTCGGAGGCCGAAGCGGAGCCCCCGTTCACCAGCACCACCATGGGCACCGACTTGACCTCTGCCGGAAGGCTCCGCATGTAATCGCTCTTCAGGTGGCCGCGCAGGTAATGCTCGGGGCTCGCGTGCAGGCGCATCTTGGCGTCTTCGGTGCGACCATCGGTGTAGACGACAAGCGCGTTGGATTGGAGAAACGCGGCGGAGACCGCTACCGCGCCGTTCAGCAGGCCTCCCGGGTCATTGCGCAGGTCCAGCACCAGTCCCTTGAGCGGACCGCCATTCTCCTTGTAGAGCTTGTCCAGCGCCTTTGCCAGGTATTCGCCGGTGTGCTCCTGGAATTGGGTGACCCTTACGTAGCCATAGCCCGGTTCCGCCAGCTTGGACTTGACGCTCTGGATCTTGATGATCGCCCGCGTGATGGTCACGGTGAACGGTTTCGCCTCGCCCTTGCGCACCACCGTGAGCGTGATCTGCGTGTTGGGCTTGCCACGCATGCGCTTGACTGCGTCGGACAGGGTCAGGCCCTTAACCGCGGTGTCGTCAAGCTTGATGATCAGGTCTCCGGTCTTGAGGCCCGCCTTGTCGGCCGGGGTGTCCTCGATGGGGGAGATGACCTTGACGAATCCGTCTTCCATGCCGACCTCGATGCCCAATCCACCAAATTCGCCCTGGGTTCCGACCTGCAGTTCCTTGAAGGCTTCGGCATCCAGGTACTGGGAGTGGGGATCCAGACCGGTGAGCATGCCGGTGATGGCTTCGGTGATGAGGCGCTTGTCCTCCACCGGCTCCACGTAGTCGCTCTTGATACGGCCGTAGACCTCAGTAAACGCGCGCAACTCCTCGATGGGCAGCGGCGCCGCCGCCTCCTTTTCGGCGACCGCGGAGAAATTGAGGCTGATGAGAATACCGGCGATGGCGCCCGTCAGTACCAACCCAGCCTGCCTTAGTTTGTTGCCCATTCGTTGACTCCAGACTACTTGAAAGATACCCAGTTTAATGGGTCGAGCGGCGATCCTTTGTGCCGAATTTCAAAGTATACGCCCGAATCCGGGTTGCCGCCGCTGTTGCCCACGCTCGCTACCACGTCTCCCCCCGTCACGGCGTCCCCTATCCGCTTGAGCAGGGTTTCATTGTTGCCGTAAAGGCTCATGTAGCCCTCACCGTGGTCCAGTATCAGCAGGTTTCCGAAGCCCCGTAGCCAGTCCGCGTAAACCACCCGTCCGGGGGCGATGGCTCTGACCGGCTGCCCCTCCGGGGACCGGATGAACAGGCCTTTCCACGTCGTGCCGCCGTCTATCCGTGGACTCCCAAAGCGGTTGGTGAGTTCCCCTTTCACCGGCAGGCGCAGGTCCCCCTTGAGTTCCGGAAACGGCTTGGCGTTAGGCATGTATTCCGGTACCAGCACGTTCTTCTCTCCCGGCGCGGGCTGAGGTTTGGGCGCCACCAGCCTTGCCAGCCTTTCCACTAAACGTGTCAACCGGCGCTCGTCCCGCTGGAGCTTGCCGATTTCCTTGCGCTGGCGCGCCACATCGCGGGAAACCTTGGCCAGGACCTTCTTCCGCACCTGCTGTTCCTGGACCAGGCGCTCCCGCTGGGCCGCCTGTTCCTCGCGGATCCGCGCCAATTCCATGGTTTCGGCCTCGGCTTCCCGCGAAGTGGCGTCCAACCGCTGCAGATTTTGCCGCAGCGCCGCGAGCCAGGCGGCGCGCTCCCGCGAGATGTGTCCGTAATAGCGGAGATCCCTGGCGGCCTGGTTGGGATCCTCACCCTGGAGCAGAAGCCTCAGGTAATCCTGCTCGCCCTGAATGTAGTGCTGGCGCAGAAGCTCGGCGAGGAGCGCCTGCTGGCGCTCGACCTCGGACCTGAGCCGGCCAGCTTCGGCCTCCAGGGCGGCGAGCCGGGCATCGGCTTCCCGGTGGCGCTCGGCGAGTTCTGAAATCCGGCGGCTGGCGTCGCTGATGGCGCGCTCCGATTCGCGCAGCGCATCTTCGGCTTCGCCCTTCGACTCCTCGCTCGCCGCCAGTTCCTTGTGTAGTGACTCGATCCGCCCCCGCAGCTCGTCGAGCTCCTTCTCCTTCTTGGAAGCGGGGCCGCCGGCGGCCGGAGCCAGCAGGCAGGTGGCGAGGAGCAGGAAGGCGCCGACCCGTACGCCCGGCAAGACCGGCTTTCCTTCAGCCCTTGGCTTTGCCCTGGTTCGCCACCGCCTGCTGGGCTCTTGCTACTGCGTCCTGGTCGCCAAGGTAGTAGCTGCGGAGGGGCCTGAGTTCGTCGGTAAGCTCGTAAACGAGTGGGATGCCGGTTGGAATATTGAGCCCGACGATGTCCTGGTCGGAAACGTTGTCGAGGTACTTGACCAGGGCGCGCAGGGAATTGCCGTGGGCGGCAATGATCACCCGCTGGCCCGACTTGACGGCGGGCGCGATGACTTCGGTCCAGTAGGGGAGAAAGCGTGCCACCGTGTCCTTGAGGCATTCGGTGAGCGGGAGCTGGTCTTTCCGAAGCGCTGCGTAGCGTGGATCGCCGCCGGGATGACGCTCATCACCGGGTTCGAGGGGCGGGGACGGGGTATCGTAACTCCGCCGCCAGACCAGTACCTGCCGATCACCGAATTTGGCCGCGGTTTCCGCCTTGTTGAGCCCCTGCAAGGCGCCATAATGGCGCTCGTTCAGGCGCCAGGAGTTGTGGACCGGTATCCACATCAGGTCCATTTCCTCCATCACCAGCCAGAGGGTCCGAATGGCGCGTTTAAGGACCGAGGTAAACGCCACGTCGAACGTGAAGCCCTCGTTTATGAGGAGTTGGCCGGCGGCCCGGGCCTCGTCAACGCCCTTGGGGGTCAAATCCACGTCGGTCCAGCCGGTGAAGCGATTCTCCTTGTTCCACACGCTTTCGCCGTGCCTAAGCAGGACAAGCTTTTTCATGGGATCCCCGAAAATCAAAATGCGAATGGTAACCCAAACCCTGTTCTTCCCTATACGCACTGCCAAGCCGCGCCGACTGGCGGAGAAGGAATATCAGAACGTACTGATTCCCAGGTTTCCCCCGCTGCTGCGGCGCGTTTGGCCGGACGAAGGTGCGCGCTTCGCAGCAAAACAAGCCTTGCTGCCGAAGAATTCTGAAATTTGCTAATATTCTAACTCAGCACTTTGACAATCGCAGGTCGACATATGGAAACCGCGCTTCAGCAGGAACTGATCGACAAGGACGAGCACATCGAGCAGGCGGCCCGTGCGATCAAGGCGATGTCCCATCCGCTGCGGCTCAAGATCCTGTGCGTGCTGGGAAAACGAGAATTGGCCGTGCAGGACATCGTGGACTTGGTGGGGACCTCCCAGAGCAACATTTCCCAGCATCTGGCGATCCTGCGGGACAAAGGGGTGCTTCGCACCCGCAAGGATGCGAATCGGGTCTACTACCGGGTTAGCGATACCCGCACCCTCCAGCTCATCGGTATGATGAGGGAGGTTTTCTGCGGGTTATCAGATTAATTAGTTCAGTAAAATCAATTTGATATTTATCATGCCCTTGAATTCGGGTATATATATTAGTATTTACTGATAAATACATCTGGGGAGCGTTTCGTTGCGCGGGTTCTGGATTTTGGTTGGTTTGGCGGCAGCCGCGAGCGGGCAGGCAGCGACTCCACTGGCGACGGCAACGGTGGAGCGCCGGGAAGTGCCGCATACCTACGCCGCCGACGGCCTGGTGGAGGCTACGAAGCAGTCGACGGTGTCCGCTCAGATCTCCGGCCGCATCACGGAAATCAATTTCGATATCGGCGATGTCGTAAAGAAGGGCCAGGTGCTGGTGCGCATTGACGAAACCGCGGCAAACCAGGCGGTGAATGAGAGCCGGGCGGTGCTGGCTCAGGCGGAGGCGGCCCACGAAAACGCCAAGGCGAACTTCGAGCGGACCAAGCAGTTGTTCGAGCGCAAGTTCGTGAGCCAGGCCGCCCTGGACCGGGCAGAGGCGGAACATCGCTCCGCCGAATCCCAACTCGAGGCGCGCAAGGCATCGGTGGCCATCGCCGCCGACACCCTGGGCCACACCACCGTGATCGCGCCGTATGGCGGCGTGGTGCTCGCGCGGCACGTGGAACTCGGAGAGGTCGCCACCCCGGGCAAACCGCTCATGACCGGGTTCGATCCGAGCGAGTTGCGGGTGGTGGTGAACGTACCCCAGGACCAGGTTCGCCAAGTGCGCGCTTTCGGCGAGGCCATGGTAGAGCTGCCCGCACTGGGGCGCCGGATCGAGCCGGTTACGGTGACTGTGCGGCCGGGTGCCGACCCTCGCACCCATACCACCCAGGTGCGCCTCGATCTCCCTCCGAACCAGCTCGACACATATCCGGGAATGTTTGCCCGGGCCCACTTTGTAGTGGGGAAGGTCACCAAGACGTTGATTCCTGCGGCTGCGGTGCTCCGCCGCAGCGAACTCACAGCGGTGTACGTCCTGGACGAAAAGGCGACACCACGCCTGCGGCAGGTGCGGGTCGGGGAACCGGTGGGGGAGAAGGAGGTCGAGGTGCTGGCGGGCCTCGCTCCCGGCGAAAAGGTAGCCCTGGATCCCGTGAAAGCAGGCATCGCCGCCTCGGGGACCGGGAATTAGGCGTAGGGGCGAGGCAGGGACCCAAGCCTGGATTCTGTAGCCGACCCAGCGCCTTTGAACATGGGCATCTCCGGCCGCACCGCAAATTTCTTTCTGGGCTCCCAGCTCACGCCCCTGATCGCCCTCATCGCCTTGTTGCTGGGACTATTCGCGATCGCGGTCACTCCTCGTGAGGAAGAGCCTCAGATCAATGTGACCATGGCTAACGTGTTCATTCCGTTCCCCGGCGCGTCGGCCCGGGACGTGGAAAGCCTGATCGCAACGCCCGCGGAACAGGTGCTCTCTCAAATCACCGGTGTCGAGCACATTTACTCCGTGTCCCGGCCGGGGATGGCCATACTTACGGTGCAATTCAAGGTTGGCGAGGACCGCATCCAGGCTCTGGTGCGCCTTTACGACACGGTGCAATCGCGCCGGGACTGGGTTTCACCCAACCTGGGCGTGGGGGAGCCCATCATCAAGCCCGTTGGCATTGACGACGTGCCGATCCTGGCGCTGACCCTGTGGACCACGGACGCCCGGAGAGGCGCCTTTGAGCTGCAGCAGGTTTCACATTCGGCGGAGATCGAGCTGAAGCGCATTCCCGGCACGCGGGAGGTCTATACCATTGGCGGACCGCGGCACGTGGTGCGCGTGCTGATGGACCCCGAGGCGATGAACGCTTACCGCATTTCCGCACAGGATCTCCGGGACGCGCTGCAGCTGGCCAACGCTTCCCGGCCCTCGGGAAAGCTCATCACCGGCAACCAGGAAATACTGGTGCAGACCGGCACCTTTCTCGCGAGCTCGGCCGATGTCAGGAAGCTGGTGGTGGGCGTGCACGACGGCAAGCCGGTGTTCATGGGTGACATCGCGCGGGTGGTGGATGGCCCCGAGCAGCCGGAGCGCTATGTCTGGTTCGGCAGCGGTCCCGCCGCCGACGAAAAGGGCATCCGCGCCCGGGGAGAGTTCCCCGCGGTCACCCTGGCTGTCACCAAAAAGCCTGGGGAAAACGCGGTGGACGTGGCCGATCGCGTGATACGGCGTGTCGCCGAGCTCAAGGGCACGGTAATTCCCGAGGGCGTGGAGGTGGCGGTGACCCGCAACTACGGGGAAACCGCCAACGACAAGGCCCAGAAATTGATCCAGAAGCTTCTCTTCGCCACCCTGTCCGTGGTGGCGCTGGTGTGGCTGGCCTTGGGCCGGCGCGAAGCGGTGATCGTGGGCGGTGCGGTGCTGCTAACGCTGGCCGCGACGCTGTTCGCCTCGTGGGCCTGGGGTTTCACTCTGAACCGAGTCTCCCTGTTCGCCCTCATTTTCTCCATCGGCATCCTGGTGGANNGTGGACGACGCCATCGTCGTGGTGGAAAACATTCACCGCCGGCGGGCGCTAGACCCCGGGCGCTCCCTCACCGAGGTGATTCCCGAGGCGGTGGACGAGGTGGGCGGTCCCACCATCCTGGCGACCCTCACGGTGATCGCGGCGCTGCTGCCCATGGCTTTCGTGACCGGACTGATGGGGCCTTACATGAGCCCGATTCCGATCAACGCCAGCATGGGCATGCTCATTTCCCTGGCCATCGCCTTCATCGTCACGCCCTGGCTGGCACTGAAGCTCGTGCCGAAGGGCCACGGGGTGCATGACGAGGGCGGCGAGAGCCGCCTTGCGGGGTTCTTCCGGAGGGTTCTGACACCCTTCCTCAATCGCGAACAGGGCAGCAGGAACCGGTTCAAGCTGTTTTTGGGCGTGATCGTCGCCATCTTCCTGGCGGTTTCCCTGGTGGTGGTCAAGTGGGTGGTGCTCAAAATGCTGCCCTTCGACAACAAG
>DKBC01000224.1 GCA_002451065.1 Betaproteobacteria bacterium UBA6910 | reverse complement strand
CGCCGCTTCTTCGACATCAACGAGCTGGCGGGACTGCGCATGGAGCAGGACGCCGTGTTCGACGCGACCCACGGCCTGCTCTTCGGCTGGCTGTCCCAGGGCAGGATCGACGGCCTGCGCCTCGATCACCCGGACGGGCTGTACGATCCGGGAAGGTACTTCCGCAAGCTGCAGCGCCATATCTCGGGCACCACCGCCGACTCCGCCAGCGACAAGGCGGCGTACCTGGTCATCGAGAAGATTCTCGCCGAGCACGAGCGGCTGCCGGACGACTGGCCGGTCCATGGCACCACCGGCTACCGCTTCGCCAACGTGGTGAGCGGGCTGTTCGTGGACACTTCGGCCGCGGACAAAATGGAGCGCATCTACGCCTCCTTCACCGGGATCCGCACCGATTTCGAGGACCTGCTCTACCGCTGCAAGCGGCTCATCATCCGCACTGCCCTGGCGAGCGAGCTCAACGTGCTGGCGGGGGAGCTTTCCCGCATCGCGCAGATGAGCCGCCACACCTGCGACTTCACCCTCAACAGCCTGCGCGAGGCCCTGGCGGAGGTGGTGGCCTGCTTTCCGGTGTACCGCACCTACGTGACCGAAACCGGGCTCTCGGAGCAGGACCGGCGCTTCATCGAGTGGGCGGTGGCGGTGGCGAAGCGGCGCAGCCCCGCCGCCGACGTCACCGTGTTCGACTTCGTGCGCGAGATCCTCACCACCGACATCGCCCGCGGGCGGCCGCCGGAGTATGCGCGGCGGGTCCACGCCTTCGCCATGAAGTTCCAGCAGTACACGGCGCCGGTGATGGCCAAGGGCCTCGAGGACACCTCTTTTTACCGCTACAACCGTCTCGTGTCCCTGAACGACGTGGGCGGCGATCCGCGCACCTTCGGGTTCTCGGTGGGCGCCTTCCACGGCGCCAGCCAGGACCGGGCCCGCACCTGGCCCAACACCATGCTCGCCAGCTCCACCCATGACAGCAAGCGCTCGGAGGACGTGAGGGCACGCATCAACGTGCTTTCCGAGATCCCCGCGGCCTGGAAGCTGAGCGTCGCCAAGTGGGCGCGCCTCAACCGCAGCAAGAAAAGCGAACTGGACGGACGTCCCGCGCCTTCTGCCAGCGACGAGTACCTCCTTTACCAGACGCTGATCGGGGCGTGGCCGGTCGACACCATGGACGCCGCCGGCCTGGAGGCATTCCGCGAGCGCATCGAGGGCTACATGCTCAAGGCGGTGCGCGAGGCCAAGGAGCACACCAGCTGGATCAACCCGAATCCGGATTATGAGCGGGCCCTGTCCCGTTTCGTCGCTGCGCTGCTGGGCTCCACCGGGAAGAATCCTTTCCTGACGGATTTCGTGACCAAGCAGCGCATAGTCGCCCGCTGTGGCATGCTGAACAGCCTGTCCCAGACCCTCGTCAAACTTGCCTCGCCCGGCGTTCCAGACGTCTATCAGGGGACGGAGATGCTGGATTTCAGCCTGGTGGACCCGGATAACCGCCGCCCCGTGGATTTCGAGCGCCGCGCCGCCGCCCTCAACGACCTCAACGCCCGGGCGGGGCGTCCCGGCGCGGGCTTGGCGGGAGTCGCCCGCTCCCTGCTCGATACCATGGCGGATGGCCGCGCCAAGCTCTACGTGACCTGGCGCGCGCTCAGCTGCCGCCGCGACCACGCCGAGCTGTTCCGGGCCGGGGACTATCTGCCCCTTGCCGTAGAGGGGAAACAAGCCGAGCACCTTTGCGCCTTCGCGCGGCGGCGCGGCGGCGAACTGGCGGTGGCGGTGGCGCCGCGCCTTTTCGCCCGCCTCATGGAAGGCGGGGAGGGCGAGCCCGTGGGTGAGGTGTGGGCGGAGACCCGGGTCGAGGTGCCGGAAGCCGAGTACGAATATTTCAACGTGCTGACCGGCGAAACCCTGAAGGCCGATGGTGACGGAACCCGTGCCTGGCTCCCCCTGGACCGGGTGCTGGCGAATTTCCCGGTGGCCTTGTTCACGGCATCGGGTTCCTGAGCCTGATCATCGTGGACGCGGCGGCGGGGATCGAGGCGTGCAGACAGGAATCGCTCAAGCTGCTGCAAGCCAACCTCACGCCCCACGGCATCCTCGCGGCGGCGCCCGGCAACCGGGCCCAGAGCCGCGGTTACACCCAGGTGTTCGGGCGCGACGCCGCGGTCTGCGCCTTGGCCATGGCGGCATCAGACTCGGCGGACCTGAGAGAAGGCGCGCGGCGCAGCCTGCTCACCCTGGCGGCGCACCAGGCCGCCAACGGCCAGATTCCGAAGTATGTGGACCCGGAGTCCGACACGGCGGACTTCTGGTATCTGGGATGCATCGATTCGACACTTTGGTGGCTCATCGCATTGCGCCACGTGGCACGGGCCCTGGGCGACCCGGCGTTGGAAAAGAAACTAGCGGACGCGTCGCGGGAGGCGATCCGCTGGCTCCAGTGTCAGGAGCACCAGCAGATCCTGCTGCTGCAGCAGAACGAGGCCAGCGACTGGGCCGACATCATGCCGCGCTCGGGATTCGTGCTCTACACCAACGCGCTCTGGCATTACGTGAAGCGGCTTTACGGACTGCCGCGGGCGGAGGAGACCGGGCATCATTTCAACGCGCTGTTTTTCCCGTTCTCAAGCTCGCTTCCCGAGTACCGGCGCCTGCGCCTGCTGACGCATTATGTGCGCAACCGGGCGCAGAACCGGGAGCTCTACCTGAGCTTCGTCAACCTGTCGTACTGGGGCGAGGAGGGCGACGTCTTCGGCAATGTGCTCGCGATCCTGCTGGGCCTGGCGGACGGCTCCCGGGCGAGCCGCATCCTGCACGCCATCGGCCGCGCCGAGGCGGGCGCCGCCTACCCGGTGCGGGCGGTCTGCTCCCCGATCCGGCGCAGCGATCCCCTGTGGCGGGCCTACATGGGCCGCCACCTGCAAAACCTGGAGCACCAGTATCACAATGGAGGCATCTGGCCCATGGTGGGCGGCTTCTGGGTCATGGCGCTGGCGGCGGCGGGTAAGCCGCGGCGGGCGCGGGAGGAACTGGCCAGGCTGGCCCTGGCCAACGAGGTCAACGGCTGGGAATTCAACGAGTGGTTTCACGGCCAAACCGGGGCGCCCAGGGGCATGCCCCGCCAGTCCTGGAACGCGGCGGCGTTCCTGCTGGCGGCGCGCGCGCTGGAAGGAAGGGTGTTCGGGTCATGAGGACGCGCATCCGTGCTCCATAGAGTGAAGTCCGCCTTTTCGCCGGACAGCCCCATGGTCAAGCGCATGCGGCGCGCCTGGTTTTCGCCGCGCACCTGGGTCCGGCGCGTTGTCCTGTGGGGCGGCGCCCTCTGCGTGGGAATTGCCGCGGTGCTCTTCGCCATCGCCAGCGAGCGCGCCAACGATTACTTTCACAACCTGCTGGCGCTGTCGCCGTGGTTTCCGTTCCTGGTGACCCCCCTCGGCCTGGCGGCGGTGGCCTGGGTGACCCAGCGCTTTTTCCCCGGCTCCCAGGGCAGCGGCATTCCCCAGACCATCGCCGCCCTCAACATGCATGATGACGTTACCCGCAACGAGGTGCTCTCCCTGAAGATCGTGGCGGGAAAGATCCTGCTTACGGTGCTGGCGATCTTTTCCGGCGCATCGGTCGGGCGCGAGGGCCCCACGGTCCAGGTCGGAGCCTCCATCATGCACGCCTTCGGGCAATTCGGGAGCTTCCGGCGCTTCGAGATCGACCGCGGGCTGATCCTCGCCGGCGGCGCCGCAGGCGTGGCGGCCGCCTTCAACACCCCATTGGCGGGGGTGGTGTTCGCCATCGAGGAAATGAGCCGTTCCTTTGAGAGCCGCACCAGCGGCACGGTGCTGACCGGCGTCATCATCGCCGGCGTGCTGTCCCTGGCGGTGCTGGGAGATTACGTTTATTTCGGCCGCACGTCGGCGTCCCTGGGCACCGACCAGAGCTGGATCGCGGTGCTCGCCTGCGGCGCCGTGGGTGGCCTGGCGGGGGGCATATTCAGCCAGCTCCTGATAGTCACCACCCGTTCCATTCCCGGGAGTTTCGGGAAAATCCGGCGCGAGCGCCCGGTGCTGTTCGCGGCCCTGTGCGGACTGCTGCTGGCGATGATCGGCTTCGCCTCGGGCGGGACCACCTTCGGCACCGGGTACCACGAGGCGAAAAGCATCCTCGAGGGCAGCGACTACCTGCCGGAGACGTTCGGCGTGCTCAAGCTGTTCGCGACCCTGGTCTCCTACGTCAGCGGGATACCCGGCGGAGTCTTCGCGCCTTCCCTGGCGGTGGGCGCCGGTTTGGGCCTGAACCTGGCGGAGTACCTGCCCTACGCGCCGGTGGGGGCAGTGATCGTGCTCGGCATGGTGGCCTACTTCGCCGGCGTGGTGCAGGCGCCCATCACCGCCTTCGTCATCGTCATGGAGATGACCGACAACCACGACATGGTCCTGCCGCTGATGGCCACTTCGCTGCTCGCCTCGGCGACTTCGCGTATCATTTGCCGGAAGCCCCTCTACAAGGCCCTCGCGGAGAGCTTCCTGGAGAAATCGGAGGCGGCGGCGAGGCAGCGGGGCGGTTGACGGCGCGCGCTTGGCGCCGCCGGCTGGAACCGATGGAATCGCCATGAGCAAAAAGCCCCTGAAAATCGGGATTTCCCCCCGGATCCTGCACCCCTTGCCCAGGGACATGGGACTCCCGCGCAAGACCCTGCAGTACCTGGAGCAGTCCATCGCCCATTGGGTGATGGCCCGGGACGTGCTGGTGTTTATGGTGCCCACCATCCTCGAGGACAGCATCGTCAAGCGCAGCGACATGCGGCTGCGGGACTACGTGGACGAGCTGGACGGGCTGGTGCTCCAGGGCGGCGTGGACGTGAGCCCCATCACCTACGGCGAGGCGCCGCGCCAGGAGGAATGGTCCGGCGACCGGGTCCGGGATCAGTTCGAGATGGAGCTGCTCAACGCGTTCATCGAGGCGCGCAAGCCGGTGCTGGGCATTTGCCGGGGCATGCAGCTGATCAACGTGGCATTCGGCGGCACCCTCTACCAGGACATCGCCACCATGATTCCCGGATCCATTCCCCACACCGACGAGGAGCGCTACGACCAGTACACCCACGGGGTAAGGGTCATGCCGGGCACCGGCATGGCCGCGCTTTATCCCGGCGTTTCCACTTCACTTATCAATTCCCTGCACCACCAGTCGGTCCGGGACCTAGGAAGGGACCTGCGGGTGGAAGCGGTCTCCGAGCCGGACGGGGTCATAGAGGCCATCCGCTGGACCGGGCCCTCCTATGTGTTCGGGGTTCAGTGGCATCCCGAGTTCTTCAAGGCCGCCGGCGTGGCGCTGCTGGACGGACGGCCAATCCTCGATGAGTTTCTCGAAGCCGCCGGTGGCGCGCCCCGGGGCACCGCCTCGGTGCACAGCTTCGCCACCCGTTAAGCAGCGGATCCCGGACGATGAACGCGCCCCCGATGCTTGCCCTTTCGCCCCTGGAGGCACGGGTGCTGGGAGTTCTCTCCGAGAAGCAGCTCACCACACCGGACTACTACCCGCTGACCTTGAACGCGCTGGTGGCGGGCTGCAACCAGAAGACCAGCCGCCAACCCGTCATGAGCGTGACCGAGGGCGAGGTGCAGATGGCCCTGGATGCCCTGAAGCGCCACACCCTGGTGATGGACAGCTTCGGCACTTCCGGCCGGGTGATGCGCTTCGCCCACAACATCAACAAGGTGCTGGGCCTGTCCCAGGCCCATGTGGCGCTGCTCACGGTGCTCATGCTGCGCGGTCCCCAGACGCCGGGGGAGTTGCGCATCAACTGCGAGCGCATGTACTCGTTCCCGGATATCTCCAGCGTGGAGGCCTACCTGGACGAGCTGGCGGAGCGCCACGGTCTTGTCATGCAGCTCCCCAAGCAGGCGGGGTCCCGGGAGCACCGCTACGCCCACCTCCTTTGCGGCGCCCCCGAGGCGGAGGCGGAAGCACCGGAGCCGCGCGCGGGAGGAGGCGATGTCACCACCGGCGAGATCGCCGCGCTCAAGCACAACCTGGCGAGCCTGCGTGACGAAGTCTCCGAATTGCGCGCCCTGCTGGACCGGGTCTACGGCGAACTCGGCCTCAAGCGGGACGCGTGAGTCTCGCTGCGGAAACGCCTCTTGCGCACCACCTTTGGAATTGTCCGGACTGAATCCATGAACCGGGAAACCGTCCGCCTGATCTTTCTGGCGATAGGAATCGGGAGCCTTGCTTCCATCGCGTTCGCCGCCATCTACCTGCAGGCGATGCTGCACCTGCTGCCGTGCCCCATGTGCGTGGCCCAGCGCATCGCCTACTTCGCCATCGGCCTGGTGGCCCTGGCGGCTGCGGTGCACGGGCCGGAAGGTCCGGGGGGGCGCCGGACTTACGCCGGGCTCGTGGGACTGCTCGCCCTGGCGGGACTCGCATCGGCGGGGCGGCAGATCTGGCTCACCTATTTTCCCGGCTCCTTCGAGTGCGGCATCTCGCCCGAGGAAGCGTTTCTCAACTCCCTGCCCCTGGCGCAATGGTGGCCCGCCCTGTTTGCCGCCGAGGGGGACTGCGCCGAGGTGAAGTGGCGGTTCCTGGGGCTGTCGATCCCCGAGCTTTCGGCGATCGCCTTTGCCGCCGTCCTGGGGGTGAGCATCTGGCTGGCTTTGCGCCGGCGCTGACGAACCGCGAGCCATCGGTGCCCGGGCGGGCCGACGCGGCCCGTTCGCGATCATCTCCGCGCGCTGGCCGATTCCCGGCGCCTGGCCCGAGGCAAGGGGCTATTGCTTTCCCATGCCACGGGGCTATATTGGCGGCTCCCGGGAAGCGGCAGCTTGCAGTTCGGTCCGCGGCTTTTTTTCAAAACACGAGTTTCAAAGGAGCGCAGTCCATGCCAGCCGATAAAGTCGTCGTCACCAACGTTTCCGCGCTGAAGGCGAAGTATGGCAAGACCTATCCCCGTGTCGAGGCTGCCGTGAACCGCCTCGTCGCGGCCGACCGCAAGCGCGGAATGGCGACCCGGGTGGTGGCGCTGGATTCCGCCGCCGACATGCGCTCCGTGGGCGGATCGGCCGTGACCAGGGCTCTGGATCAGCGCCAGGCCAAGGCCGCCATCGACGCCGTGTACACGGCGCTGCGACCCGAGTACGTGGTGATCCTCGGCGCCCCGGACATCGTGCCCATGCAGGAGCTTTCCAACCCCATGCGCGGCGACGGGGACGACGTGGTGCCGAGCGACCTGCCTTACGCCTGCGCCGCGCCCTATGGCACCAACCCCCGGAGCTTCCTCGGCCCCACCCGGGTGGTGGGGCGGGTGCCGGACCTCATGGGCAAGGGCGACGCGGCGTACCTGGTGCGCCTGCTTTCCACCGCGGCCCGCTACCGCACCCGCCCGCGCTCGGACTATCAGGAATATCTTGGCATCAGCGCCGAGGTCTGGAAGGGTTCGACGGGGCTCAGCCTCACCAAGCTGTTCGGCGCCTCGACGGCAATGGAAACCGTTCCGCCCAAGGGGCCGAAGTGGCGGGACTCCCAGCTCGAGCGGCGCCTGCACTTCATCAACTGCCACGGTGGTGCCAGCGATCCCAACTACTACGGCCAGCCGGCGCGCCGCGAGGCGTTCCCCACCGCCCACTCCGCGAAGCTCCTCAAGCGCAAGATCGCCAACGGCACCGTGATCGCCGCCGAGTGCTGTTACGGGGCGGAGCTCTACAATCCCTCGGACAGCGCGGGACAGGCGGGAATTTGCAGCACCTATCTCCACGACGGCGCCTACGGTTTCTTCGGCAGCACCACCATCGCCTACGGCCCCAGCGAGGGGAACGGCCAGGCGGACCTGATCTGCCAGTATTTCATCGAGGCGGTGCTCGGGGGCGCGTCCCTGGGGCGTGCCGCCCTGGAGGCGCGCCAGCGCTTCTCCGCCGCCTACACTCACCTGGACCCGGCAGACCTCAAGACCGTGGCCCAGTTCTACCTGCTGGGCGATCCCTCGATCCATCCCGTGGGATCGGTGGGCCACGCACTCTCCCGCAGCAAGGCCTTCAGCGCGGCGTTCAAGGGCGCCAAGTCCAGCCCCGGCACCCGGGCGCTGCGCCGGGAGCGCCTGGTGCGCACCGGCACCAACCTGCAGCAGACCCTGGGCGCGGTGGAGGCGGCCCGCCGCACCGCGCCGGCTGCCGTGAAGCGGGTGATGGCGGCGGCCGCCAAGGAGTCCGGCCTGCGGGAAGTGGCGCGGGAGTCGTTCGCCGTGGAGTTCCCCAAAGGCGTCCAGAAGGGCGAACTCGGGAAATTCGAGAAGGCGCGCAAGAACCGCTCGGTGCACCTGCTGCTCGGCGAGGGCGGCAAGGTCGAGGGCAAGGTGCGCGCGGTATCCGCGATCATTGCCACGGTGCAGGATGGCGAGCTGATGCACCTGCGCCGCGTCCACCGGCGCTGAGGCCCCGTGGAATACCGCGGCATGGTTCAGCGCCGGCGCCTCTCCGCCGGCAGCAAGAGCGAGCACGAGGGGCTGGTGCTGGTGACGGCGTCCGGTGAGTACACCCTGCGCCGGCAGGGCGGCAATCCCTTCTGGGACGAGGAGCTGGCGCCCCTGGAGGGCAAGCGCATCGAATGCGACGGACTGCTGCGGGGCGCGCAGCTCATCATGACCCGCTGGAAGGTGGTCGAGGGCTGAGCCGCCGCCTGCCGCCCCTTCGGCTGGGAAACGGCTGCCGGGTCGCGTTCAGATGACGGCGTCCCCCCGCCGGTAGGCGTCGGTGAAGCGGTCAAGGCCGTGGCTGCCGCCGTTCACCAGGCGCCGTGCCGTGCGCAGGTCGCCTTCCAGCAGCGCCTCCTTGATCTGCCGCTCCTTGTCCTTGAGAAAACCCGCCAGCAGCATCCCGGCGATCTGGGGATCCGACGCCAGCTCCGGCTGGGTCAGAAGTTTCTTTCCGAGCCCCAGCGCCTTGCCGTAGCGCTCGTAGTTGAATCGTCCCGTGAGCTGAATGTAGCCGCGGCCGCGGAAGCGCTCGCCGTCCGGCGGCCCCTGGTTGCCGAGATCCCGCCGATTGTCGTAGAGATCGAAGGGGTGGCCGTTGGGCGAGGTGTTGAAGCGCGAGCGCCCCTCGGCCACCGGCTCGAAACTCTCGGTCTCGGCGCGGATGGTGGCCAGCGCCATCAGCACCATGGGCTTGTCGGTGAGCTCCGTCTTCGTCAGCGCCTCGCAAACCGGCGGCAGATTCTCCTCGATGTTGCCGAGGGGCGTGAACGGAAACATCTGGGAAACCGCCTGCAGCGTCACCCCGGGGATGGTGTTGGGCCAAACGTCCTTTTTCTTCGCCAGGCCCAGGGCCCTCAGCGTGCGCGGGCCGGCGATGCCGTCCGCCAGCAGCCCCTCGCTCCTCTGGAACGCCATCACCGCGGCTTCCGTGCCGCCCCCGAAATTGCCGTCGACGCCGCCGGGATCGAACCCAAGTTCCTTCAACGCCCGTTGCAGGCGCTTGATGTCCGCCCCCTTGGATCCGCGCTTGAGAGTTGCCATTGCTTGCCTCCTGGTGATTAATTAAAAATAAGATCTGGCGGGCGCCCCGCGGCTTGACCCGGTACCGGAGTGCCCGCGTCAGCACCGAATCAGTTGCGCGTGCCGAACTCCACCCACAGGGGCAGGTGATCGGAAATGTGCCACGACAGCGAATCCCGCGTCAGGCCGCGGTCCCGCAGGCAGTGAGACGAAAAATCGAAGCCGCCCCCCTGCAGGTAGTTCATGGACAGCATGGGGGCGCCCGAGGGATCGGCGAACCAGGCGATCTGGTCGTAGAACTTGTCCAGGTCCGGCTGGTCGGGGTTGCTCCACAAGGTCCGGGGCACCCGGTTGAGGTCGTCAGGAACCACCAGGCCGGTGGAGGTGAAAGCCTGGTGCAGGGCGTCGCCCCGGCGGTCGATGTTGAAATCCCCGAGCACGATCAGGTTGTGGTCCCAGCGGTTCACGTCCCGGGCCCAGTCCGCCATCCATCCGGCGATGGTCTTGAGCTCCGGCACCCGGTCCGCGGCGACCTTTCCGTAGAGCACGTGCAGGGTGATGAGGATGAATGTCTTGCCGCCGGCCTCGAAGGACACGGCGTAGGGTGTGCGCGCGAACTGCCGCTTGAGGGCATCCGACCCGATCTGGCTCAGCTTCTCCTCCGGCACCACCAGCTCGCAGGCCAGCCCCGAGGGGCGCACGCGGCGGGTGTCGAACACGAACGCCAGGCGCTCGCCGTTGCCGGCGGACCCTTCCGTCACGTCAGTGAGGATCAGTCCCCAGTTCCGGCCCAGGGCTTTCAGCATGTGACGCAGGGCCTTGAGGTTCGCCCGGGATTCCTGGATCGCCACCACGTCGAACCGGGAGACCATTTCCGCGATGCAGAGCAGCGAGTGCAGGTCCCGCTTCGGGGAATCATTGGCCCCGGAGCGCCATTTTTCCGTGAGGTCGCTGAAGGCGCGCAGGTTCCAGGTGGCGGCGAGCAGGTTGCGGTCCAGCACCCGCGGCGGGATCGCGGCATCCAGGGCGGCGCGCAGGCCGGCCAGATCGGCGGCGACTTCGGGGGGAGGTGCATCGAGAATCGTGGGCATGGCTATCCCTTCATTGTCATTGGAAGCAGCAGAGAGGCAAGCAGGGTCCGCAGCCCCGCTGGCGAAATCTTCTCCACCTGCAGCAGGCGGGCCACGGGATTCGGTTTCCGGCGGTTGGGTGAATCGGCGCCGACAGTTTGCCACAGGCGCAGCAGGGCGTCTTCGAGAAACCGGGCATCGGTGGTGGCGTCGGTGACGAAGACGACCCGCGACAGGTCTACCGCGTCCAGCAGCCGTCCCAGCTCGTAAAGGCATCCCTGGTTGGAGGGTGAGAAGCTGCGCAGGTCCATGAGCACCGCTCCGCTTTCGCTTGCCAGGCGGCGCATGGTGGTCTGCCAGGTGTCCGCGTGGCAGAAGAACTCGTTGACGCGGTAGCGGCCGTCGGGGTCGGGACCCAGGTCCATGGCGGCGACGCGGCGCTCCAGGTCCGCATCGTCCCGCACGAACTGGCGCGACAGCCGGCCGCTCATGAATTCCAGGAATTCGTGGGGCTCCACGTTGGTCGTGACCAGGTCCGGCCCGGCAATGAGGGAGATGCTGCCCAGGCGCTGCCAGTGGGTGCGAACGGCGTCGAACAGTCTCTCACTGCGCTTGCCCAGGGAAAACACCCGGAGCAGAAGCAGGGGTCGGGGCGCGGCTACGGCGCGGGAACGCAGCCGGGCGTGGCCGGCCACGGCGGCGAGCTTGTAGCCCGCGAAAGCCACCAGGCCGCTGGCGATCCAGGCCGGGCCTTGGAACACCAGGCCAATGCCGTGATACACGGCGAAGAGCAGCCATATGGAATCCAGCGTCAGGGATTGGTCACTGAAGCGCTTCCGCTGGTAGCGGCTTCCCAGCCACTTGAGCAGAATCCATCCCAGCACGCCGAAGGCAGCGAAGCCGATCCCCAACATCGCCCAGAAGATCTCGGCGCCCCCGAGACCGAGCGCCGAACCGGCTTCGACGGCGGCGCGCAGGCGTACGTCGTCCGCACCTCCCCAAGGTAGTGCCAGTTGGGAGCCGATGCCGGCCACGACCATGAACGACAGCACCAGCGGTCCCACGGCGCGAATCGGCCGCGCCAGAAACGCGTAGGCGAGGACTGTGGGAGGACCGTTGGTGATGAGCCAGAATACCGCCGGTTCGTGCCAGCCCATCTGGGGGTTGCGGGTCAGCGCCCAGATCATTATTCCGAGCAACACCGCGAAAT
>DKBC01000001.1 GCA_002451065.1 Betaproteobacteria bacterium UBA6910 | reverse complement strand
GCCATGCCCATGGGCATGCCGGGATGTCCGGAATTCGCTTTCTGCACCGCGTCCATGGCGAGCGCACGGATGGCGCTCGTCAGATTCTTGAAGATGGGTGGCTGGAAGTCCTTGAAAGTTCCCATCAAATCCTCCCCTTTGTGACTTCAGGCAGTAACCTGAGGACCATAATTATCCATAGCAGGGCAACGCCCGGACAATCGAATGTTCTTATGGTAATCATTATCGCGGCCTACTCCGCTTCCTCGTGGGCCCGGCGGCCGAAGCGAATGCCCAGCTGCTTGAGCTTGCGGTACAGGTGCGTGCGCTCCAGTCCCACCTTTTCCGCCACCCGGCTCATGTTGCCGTCCTCCTGACGCATGTGATACTCGAGGTAGAGCTGTTCGAAGCGGTCCCGGGCCTCCCGCAGCGGTGCATCCAGGGGGATCGGAAGGCCGGGAACCGAGGCTCCTCCCTGCTCCCGCAGGACGCGGTTCACGTCATCGACCTCGATCTCCTGGGAACCCACGGTAAGAGCGACGCTGCTGACGACTGCATTCAGCTGCGCCAGATTCCCAGGCCAGTCGTAATTGCGAAGAGCGTTCAGGGCCCCCGTGGTCCATTGTCTCAGGGGCACCTCCCCGGACTCCACCTTGGCCGTGAGCATCTGCACGGCAAGATCGGGCACGTCCTCGCGGTGCTCGCGCAGGGACGGAATGCCGATGGTCAGGCTCGCCAGCGCTTCGAACAGACGGGGATCGTAAGTGCCGTCGGCCACCATCCGGGCCAGCAGCCGGCAACTGGCGCAGGTCAGGCGCGCGTTGTATTTCTCGAGCTTGCCGATCAGGAGCAGCAGGCCCTTCTGCTCCAGCCGGCTCAGCTCGCCCACTTCCCTCAGAAACAGCATGCCGTCCCGCGCCTGCTCCAGCAGATCAAGGGGCGCTTCCGCCAGGTGGGACGTGCCCTCCGGCTCGACCCACGGCGTGTGGGGCCGGTGCAGGAAGCGGGCGCAAATCTCGGCGCCGGACCCGGGTTCCCCCGTGAGCAGCAGCGGTGCCCGCAAGTTCGCCACTTGCTCCAAGCGGCGGCGGAGATCCGCAATCACCGCGGACTTGCCGAGGCTCGCCAGGGACAGCGTGGTCACTGGCTCGGGCTTGCCCCGGGCCAGGGCGCGAACCACGGTGGCCAGCAGCTTCTGCATGGCGATGGGCTTTTCCAGGAAGTCGAACGCGCCGATGCGGGTCGCCTCGACTGCCGTGTCGATGGTGCCATGTCCCGACATCATGACCACCGGCATGGTGAGCTGTCCCGCCCGCGCCCACTCCTTGAGCAGGGTGATGCCGTCGGTGTCAGGCATCCATATATCCAGCAGCACCAGGTCCGGGCGCTCCCGCGAGCGCTGGCGCCGCGCCTCCTCGGCGTTCTCCGCCAGCCGCACGCGGTAGCCTTCGTCAATCAGGATTTCCGAGAGCAGTTCCCGGATGCCCACCTCGTCGTCGACGATCAGTATCTCATTTGCACTCATTTCACACTTTCTCCGCCGCCGGGAGCGTGACGCTCACGCGGGTACCCCGCGGCTCCGCTTTTTCAATCTGGATCATGCCGTGATGTTCCTCGACGATCTTGCGCACGATCGCGAGTCCGAGCCCGGTTCCCCTGGGTTTGGTGGTGACATAGGGCTCGAACGCCCGTGCCAGGATATGTTCCGGAAACCCCTCTCCATTGTCGGCTACTCCGAGCCGAACCCGGCCGTCAATCGCGCCGGTGCTGACCGTGATGACGGGACCTGGCTCCCTCTCCACGGCATCTTCGGCATTCTGCACCAGGTTATGGATCACCTGGCGCAGCTGGTCGTGGTCTCCCAGCACCATCGGAAGCCTTTCCCCGAGTCTCTGCCGAATTTCAACGCCGTGCCCCTCGTAGAGGCTCAATACCTCGCGCACCACCGCATTGACGTCCAAGGGCCGCAACTGGGCCTCCGGCGTTCGGGCGTATTGGCTGAAGGCATCGACCATGCCCTTCATCGCGTCCACCTGACTGATGATGGTCTGGGTCGAGCGCTCGAGCATCTCGGCATCCCGGGGGTCTACCTTGCTGGCCAGCTTGTGCCGCAGACGCTCGGCCGAGAGCCTGATGGGCGTCAGCGGGTTTTTGACCTCGTGGGCCATACGCCGCGCGACTTCGCCCCAGGCTGCCGCGCGTTGCGCTTCCAGCAGCCCGGTAATGTCGTCAAAAACCACCACGAAACCTCCTCCGGTAACCTCCGGCAGGCGGGTGCCGCGGGCCAGCAGGACTTGCGGCGATTCCTCCCGCTTGCGCTCGATCTGGTGCTCCCACTCCACCGCCGTGCTCGCGAGCGCCTGTAGCGTCTGGTCCGCGAAGTCGCCTAGCGCCGGATCGTGGGAACCCCACCGAGAAAGCTCCACTTGCCTGACCGGTTCCAGGTCCCGCCCCAGAATTTCCGCCGCCGCGGGATTGGCGGAAGCAAGCCGGAAGTCATCGTCAAACGACAGCACTCCCGAGGACAGGCTTGCCAGAATGCTCTCCAGGTACGCCCGGGCGGCCTCCACCACCCCGCGACCGCGATCGGCGGCGGCGCGGGCGTCCGCCAGCTGGCGAGTCATGGCGTTGAACGATTCCGTGAGCACGCCCAACTCATCCGTGCTGCGCACCGGATGCCGCTGGCTGAAATCTCCCTGGGCCACGGCGCGGGTGCCTTCCGCGAGATTGGCCAGCGGCGTTCCCAAACGGTCAGAAAACACGAACGCCAGACCGAAGGCCGCGAACAGCGCCATGATCAGCGACAGCGTCAGGGTGACCGCGAACAGGCGCTTCAGGCCCTTGCGCGAGAGCAGGATCTCCTGGTAGTCGCGGTAGATCTCCTGCACCGATTCCGCATCGCTGGCAAGCTGCTCGGGCACCGGCTCGAGCAGTTGCAGGAATCGGATGTCCTCGGTCAGGGTCAGGATGTTGACGGGCACCACCACCCGCACGAACAAGCCCCGCTCGGGCAGCGTGTCGATGGCGCCATACTTCTCCTGCATCCTGACCCGGCGCAGGATGCCCTGGTCCGGCAGCGCTGGAAGCAGATCGCCGGGCTTGGCGCTGGCCACCGCGATGACCGCGCCGGCACCGTTGAACAGAGCGGCGTCGGCCACGGCAACCTGCTCCCGCAGACGCAGCAGGGTGGCGCGCTCCGCTCCCGGCGCCACCTCCGCGAGAACCACGGCCATGGCGTCGGCCTTGGCCGTGACGTCCTTGACCATGCTGTCGAGCACGGTGCGGCCCAGGCTCAGCCCGCTTTCAAGCGCGGAATCGACGCGAATGTCGAACCAGGACTCGATGCTCTTGGCGATGAACTGGACCGAGACCGCATACACCAGCAGGCCGGGGCCGACGGCCATCAGCGAAAACAGCAGCACGAAGCGCAGCGTGAGGCGGGAGCCGAAGACTCCGGCCCGCAGTTTGCGCGCCAGGGTCCACAGCTGATAACCCACGATCCACGCCAGGACCAGGGTCAGCGCCAGATTGAGGGCGAGCAGCAGCGGGTAATTCTTCGTCAGGAACTCCGTGTCTCCGCTCGCCGTCGACAGCAGGAACAGGAGCACGGCGCCAAGCCCCGCGGAGACTATCAGCGCGTATCTCATGGAATCACGTTCCAGCGGCGCCAGTCGGAGTTCAGGTTCCACTCGCGGGACGTGAGGGCGTCCACCTGAAACGGCTTGGGCAGTTGTGAGGTGTCGAGGCGCATGCGCAGCGCAGCCACGTATTCTTCGCCTTTCTCCAGTGCGTCCTTGCGCGCCACGAGCCGGCGAGTGACGCGGGAGATGACTTTCATCGCCTCCTGCAGCGAATCAAAATTCTGGAACAGCGGGCCGATGGCGAGACGGTATTGGCGCGTCAGCGCGTTAAAGGACAGTTTGTAAGGAAGCTCCATCCGCACTATCGTTTCGTCGAACCAGTACCAGCGCGGGCGGCTGATCTCGAATTCAGTGACGAAATAGAGGGGGAGCCCCTTATTGAGGGCCTCCAGCGTGGCAGGGGTGAAGCGAACGTCGAATTCGGCGCTGAGTTCGTAGCCTTCGTCGGTGAGTTGCAGGGTCGCGGAATCCAGCGCTATGCCTTCGGCCCGGGCCAGCACCGAAGCGGCAAGCAGCAGGCCGAGAACAATCCGCAGCCACCCGGGAGCGGCGCCGCGGGCACTGTCACGCCGTGCGCTTGCCGAGCAGCGCATAGAAGAATCCGTCATGCGTGGGGCCGGGTAGCAGCTGGCCGTCCGTTCCGGCGACTGCGTCCAGGGACAGGCTCTGGGCGTCTGGGTGTCTTTCCAGGAAGCTTGCCACTTGCAGCCGATTCTCCTCCGGGAACACCGAGCAGGTGGCGTAGAGCAATTTACCATCACTCGCCAGGGTGCGCCACAGGGCGTCCAGGATATGCCGCTGCCGTCGGGCATAGCGCCCGATGTCCTCGTCGCGACGCAGCCACTTGATGTCCGGGTGCCTGCGGACCACGCCGGAAGAGGAACAGGGCACGTCGGCAAGCACCCGGTCGAACGGCTTGCCGTCCCACCACTGATCGAGCGCGGCGGCATCGCCGCACTGCAGGTTCGCCTGCAGGCCGAGGCGGTCGAGATTTTCGCGGACCCTGTCGAGGCGCCCGGAGTCGGAATCGAGCGCGACGCAATCAATGTCGGCGCTTTCCAGTAGGTGCGCGGTCTTGCCGCCGGGGGCGGCGCAGGCATCGAGCACGCGTTGGCCATCCTTAGGCCGGAGCAAGGGCACGGCCCACTGGGCACCAAGGTCCTGCACCGAGACTAATCCCGCGCAAAAACCTGGCAGCCGCTCCACTGGCAAAGGCCGCGCCAACATCAGAGCCACATCGCCGACGGGCCGAGCCTCCATGCCCTCTCCCGCGAGCATGGCCAAGTAACCGTCCCGTGTCGCCCGGCGGCGGTTTACCCGCAGGGTCATGGGGGGACGCTGGTTGCCCTGATCGAGTATGTCCTCGTATTGGAGGGGATACTCTTGGCGTAGCCTCGCCACCCACCAATCTGGGTGGGAATAACGCCCCTCGGGAGAATCGGCGGCTCGGGAAAGCAGCTCAGCCCGCTGGCGCAGGAAATTCCGCAGGAGCCCGTTCACCAGCGCCTTGGGAGCGTGGGGATTGAGATGGACAGCCGCGGCGACCGCCTCGTTGACCACCGCGTGGGGGACGCTATGGCGATATTGAAGCTGGTAGAGGGCAACCAGCAGCAGGCAACCGATGCGGGGATCCCGGGGGGGGGACCGCATCAATTGCTCTAGCACTGCCCGCAAGGTGCCAAGGAAACGCAATGCTCCATAAGCGAGGTCCTGGGCAGCCGCCCGTTGCTGGCTGCGAAGGCCGGGAGCCCCTTGAAACAAAAGCTTAAGTTCGTCTTGAAGGCTCCGTCCTTCGAGGACGCGGCATACGGCGAGCGCGGCAAGCCGTTGGGATTCACGCATTCCGGCCCTGGAACCGGTCGCCCGGGGCGATGGGAAAACCGCTCAGGAATTCAGCGGCCGCGAGCCGCTTGCCTCCGGCACGCTGCAAGACCTCCAGCCTCAGTCCCCCGCGTCCGCAGGCGACGACGATCCCGCTCGCGTCCGCCGCTTTTACCTCGCCGGGGACGCCGGAGACTTCCGGAATCGCCGACGCCTGCCATATCTTGATCGGAATGTCCCTGATCTGCGCCGCCGCGCCCGGAAGCGGGTTGTATGCCCGAACCGCCCGCGCCAGCACTTGCGCCTCCCGCTCCCAGCGCATTACCGCCTCTTCCTTGGTGACCTTGGCGGCATAAGTCGCAGCGGCTTCTCCCTGGGGCTGCGGTGCGAGCGTGCCTTTCGCCAGACGATCGAGCGCCTCCACAATGCAATCGGCCCCGAGGCGAGCGAGGCGGTCATGCAGGATCCCGGCGGTGTCCGTGGGTTCCACGGCAGCGGCTCGTTGCAGGAGGATGTCGCCGGTGTCGAGACCGGCGTCCATCTGCATGATGGTGATGCCGGTTTCGCTGTCGCCGGCGAGAATGGCGCGCTGGATCGGCGCGGCGCCCCGCCAGCGCGGGAGCAATGAAGCATGGATGTTGATGCAGCCTTGGTGCGGCATGCCGAGAATCGCCTTGGGAAGGATCAGGCCGTATGCCGCCACCACCATCACGTCAGCAGCGACCGCTCTGAGCTCCTCGTGAATATCCGGGTCCCGAAGACTCACCGGCTGGCGCAGCGGCAGGTGGTGGGAGAGGGCGAGGGTCTTGACCGCACCGGGGACCAATTTCATTCCCCGGCCGGCCGGCCGGTCCGGCTGGGCGAGGACTATGGCGATCTCATGGCCAGCAGCGATCAGCGCTTCCAGGGCCGCCGCTGCGAACGCCGGCGTCCCGGCAAATATGATCCTCACGCGGCAGGTGTCAGAGAGCCAGCCGTTCAGGCGCGCGGGCAGGCGAGGCCTTGCGCTGTGCTTTTTTCAGCTTGCCGAGGATACGGGCCTGCTTGAGCCGTGATAGGCGCTCCACGAATACCCGCCCCTTGAGATGATCCATCTCATGCTGGATGCACACGGCAAGCAGGCCTTCCGCGTCCAGCGTGAACATCTGGCCACGCTCGTCCAGGGCCTTCACCGTCACGCGCTCCGCCCGGGTAACCCGTTCATAGATGCCGGGAACAGAAAGGCACCCCTCCTCGCACTCCGCCTCGCCGCTGGCCGCCACAATTTCCGGATTGATGAAAACCCGGAGTTCATCACGGTTCTCGGACAAATCCATCACGATAACCTGCTTGTGGACATCCACCTGAGTGGCGGCAAGGCCGATTCCAGGCGCCGCATACATCGTTTCAGCCATATTCCGCACCAAAGTGCGTATTTCTTCATTGACTTCGGCGACGGGCGCGGCCACTTTGTGGAGCCGCTCGTCGGGATATTGAAGGATCTGAAGCTGAGCCATAAAAAGCTTGCTAATTTAATAAACTATATGCAGAATTTAAACCAACGCGTTAATGGCGGTAGCATTTTTCGCGGACCGCCCGGTGCCGCCATCAACCCGCAGGGGACGGAGACCTCGATGCGTAAGACAATTTTATCGTTGATTTTGCTTTTCGGTTTCGTTGTGGCCGCGATCGCCGCGACTTCCCAAGGCGAGCTCAAGACGGACGCACCGGACCGTTACACCATTGTAAAGGGCGACACCCTGTGGGGAATCTCCAAGCGCTTCCTCACGGACCCCTGGAAATGGCCCGAACTGTGGGGACTCAACAGGGAGCAGATCAGGAATCCGCACCTGATTTATCCGAACCAGGTCCTGGTGCTTGACCGCAGGGGTGATGGAACCGCCCGGCTCACCGTCTCCGGAGTCCAGACCGTAAAGCTTTCTCCGACGATTCGCGTCGAGCCCAGCGCCCGGGAGGCGATTCCGAGCGTGGCGCCCGGCGTGATCGAGCCGTTCCTGTCCAAACCCCTGGTTGTGGAACAGGGAGCCTACGAAAAGGCCCCCACCATCGTGGCGGGGCCGGACCAGCGCGTGATCTTCGGAACGGGCGACGACGTATATGCCATCGGGGTGACGGAAAAGGCCGGGCAGGTGTGGCACGTCTACCGCGAGGGCCGCGCGCTGATCGATCCCGATACCAAGGAAAACCTCGGCTCGGAGGCCATCTATCTGGGTGACGCCAAGGTTCGGAATTTTGGCAAGGTCAGCAAGCTGGAAATCGTTACCTCCAATCAGGAGATCAACGCGAACGATGCGCTCTCGCCCTCCCCGGGACTGGTGCTCAGCACTTATGCGCCCCACGCGCCCGAAAAGGAGATCACAGGCCGCATCATGTCGGCCTACGGCGGTCTCGCGGAAGTGGGTCAGAACAGCATCGTGACCATCAATCGCGGAGCCCGTGACGGACTGGAAAAGGGTCACGTCCTGGCGGTCTACCGGGACGGAGAAACGATCAAGACCAAAGTCGGCAAAGTAACGCTGCCCGGGGACCGCATCGGCTTGGTGTTTGTGTTCCGGGTTTTCAACCGCGTGGCTTATGCCTTGGTGGTCGAGAGTTCAAAGCCGATACACGTGAAGGACGTGGTCACCAAGCCCTAGCCGCATTTGGCCCACCATCACCCCTGACGCCCGCGCAAGCGGGCGTATTCATTTTTGCGCCATGGCAGACAGAAATCTTGAAGCCTGGATTGCCCTGAGCCTGATCCCCGGCCTGGGACCGGAACTCACGCGACGCCTGCTCTCCGCTTTTGGCGATCCGGAAAGGGCGCTGGCCGCCGCGACCGCCTCCACCACGCCTGTTGTGGGCCCTGCCGTGGCGCGGGCCATCTCCGAGGGGCCCGATCCCGGCCGGGTGGCGGCTGCGCTGGCGTGGCTCGACGATCCGGCGAATGGCGTTGTCACCTTAGCCGACGAAGATTATCCCAGGCTGCTGCTGGAAACAGCGGATCCGCCGCCGCTGCTCTACCTGAAAGGGCGCCGCAACCTGCTCAACGCCCCCGCCCTCGCCATCGTGGGCAGCCGCAGCGCCACGCCCCAGGGCGCTGAAAACGCGTGCGCCATTGCGCAAGCGCTGTCCGAGGCCGGTCTTGCCATCGTGAGCGGGCTGGCACTGGGAATCGACGGCGCGGCCCACCGGGGCGGGCTCCAGGGCCCGGGCGGCACCATCGCCGTGGTGGGCACCGGCCTGGACATCGTGTATCCGGCCAGAAACCGAGCCCTGGCCCACGAAATCGCACGGGAGGGCCTGCTGGTTGGAGAATTTCCCCTGGGCACTGCGGCCATCGCGGGTAACTTCCCCCGCCGCAACCGACTCATCAGCGGGCTCGCGCGGGGCGTACTGGTGGTCGAAGCGTCCCTCAAGAGCGGCTCCCTGATCACTGCGCGGCTCGCGCTGGAGCAGGGGCGCGAAGTGTTCGCGATTCCCGGTTCGATACACTCGCCGCTCAGCAAGGGCTGCCACCGCCTCATCAAGCAGGGCGCCAAGCTTGTCGAAACGGCCCAGGACGTGCTCGAAGAATTGGGTTGGGACACAGGCCCGGTAATGCCACGGGAAACGGAGCATGATGAACATCCGTTGCTCGCGCACCTCGGCTACGATCCCGTGGGCATCGACGCCCTCATCGAACGCTGCGGCCTGCCTCCGGAACAGGTGAGTTCCGCTTTGCTCGAACTCGAGTTGCGCGGCGCCGTCGCCTCCCTCCCTGGCGGAAAGGTGCAGCGCATTCGCTAGCTGAGCGGAGTGGTTCCTTGCCTCGCGCAGGAAACGCTTCTATCATCTTGCGCTCCCCGGGGCGGCTCGTCAGCGCACGATGACCCTGCCCCGCTAACACAAGACTCTGGTCCCCGAATGGGAAAGAAGCTCATCATCGCCGAGAAACCATCCGTTGCCGCGGACATCGCGCGGGCTCTCGGCGGCTTCAAAAAGCAGGCGGATTACTTCGAAAGCGACGAGTACGTGCTTTCCTCTGCCGTCGGCCATCTGCTCTCGCTGGCAGTGCCGGAGGAATATGACGTCAAGCGCGGCAAATGGTCCTTCACCCACCTTCCCGTGATTCCGCCGCATTTCGAGCTCACCCCCATCGAGAAGAACGAGAACAGGCTCAAGACGCTCATCAAGCTCATACGGCGAAAGGACGTGGACGGGCTCATCAATGCCTGCGACGCGGGGCGCGAGGGCGAGCTGATCTTCCGCTATATCGCGCGCTACGCGAACGCCAAAAAGCCGGTGCGCCGTCTTTGGCTCCAGTCCATGACGCCTGCCGCGATCCGCGAGGGCTTTGAGGCCTTGCGCAGCGACAAGCAGATGCTTCCCCTCGCTGACGCGGCGGTTTCGCGCTCCGAGGCCGACTGGCTGGTC
>DKBC01000150.1 GCA_002451065.1 Betaproteobacteria bacterium UBA6910 | reverse complement strand
GTGCTCGAGCAATCGCCGGTGCACGAAGATGTAGGCGCTGCCAACCCTTTGCATGAGGTTTAGACCGCGGGCCTGCTCCAGAAAACGAGCAAGATTCCATGGCGTCTGCCCGCTCGCGCCAAGCACGGCCCTCAGCAGGTAGTGCTTGATCACGTCCAATCCACCGAACCAAAGGAAGATGACCGCGAACATGGGAACGAACAGGCGTAAGGCCGTGTTTGAAGGCGATTTCGAATTCGTGATCTCAAAGAAGCCTATGCCCTCAGAGTGCTCTGCAAATCCGAGTAACCAGAACCCCATCACGATCGCGATCAGCCAGACGGCGTGCAGACCCATGAGCGCGGCCATTCTAAGAGAAAGCCTCATCCCCTGATTGGGCAGCGTCTTGCCCTCGAACACATAGGGCTTGAGGCCGCCGAGAGTCGCGCCGAGTCCGAGGCCCACGGTCGCGAACCCGACCAGGAAAATCAAATTCTTGCCCCCCAGGTCATAGACCCCGGGGATATACACAACGCCTCCGACGAGTGATCCTCCTAGCAGCCCAAGCAGCGCGCCCCGCCAGGCGTTCCCCAGCGACCAACGCAGCGACTCGACGGTCTTGATGCTGAAGTTGATGCTTCGATCCCGCCCGGCGGCGCCAAACACCAGCGCGATGGCTATTCCCGCCCAAAGCAGATGCCGCACAACGTATTCGGCCGCTGCGCCCTCCCACCACCAGGTCGCCGCCAGCGCGACAGGCAACCAGAGGGCCGCGGCTATGAGGCCCTTCGCCGCGGCGCGAGGAATGCCGGGCGATACGCGCTCCAGAAAAGGGAGACCCGACCTCGAGCCGAGCCCTTCGATCCATCCGAAAGCCAGACACCAGACGGGCATCGCCGTTAACCACAAAACGGACTCCCCTTCCTGCAGCCCCTGCCCCGGCTGGAGGGATTCCAACCAATAACCAATGTTGGCGCCGCCTATCAGGAGCCCCAGCAGGACGCTAAGCCCTGCCAGGTATGCCCAGCGCTGTGCGCCGGTCGGCAACCAGTCCGGCTGCAGGTCTTCGATCAGAAACATCGTCTCGTTGCGCCCGGACAATCGCCGGGCGATCCAGGAGAGCCAGCCGAGGGTCCGCTCCCGCGGGTAGGCAAGCTCCGCCGTACCCCGCTTCTTGAACATCAGGTCAATATAGGTGCTGAAGAGATGCTTCGTCCGATCCTCGGAGGTTTCGCGCCCAGCCAGGTTCTCCGCTCCGTAGCCCCGATAGGCGAGACACATCAGGTTGAGCATCAGCGGGGAGCGGGCGAGCTCGAGGAGCCCGCTGTCTTGTCCGAACGCGGCTCGCAGCCCGCCCAGCTCAGCGCCCGCTTCCTCGACGTAAGTGTCGATCTGGGCGTCGGTAAGGGGCCGGAGGCAAATCGCCCCGTTCAGGTTGAGCTTCACCTTCAACTCTTCATACTGCTCCAGGCGGCAGCACACGACCATTCCGGGCAGCCCGATCTCCCTCGCGTAGCGGTTGACCGCTTCAACACAAGCCGCCCGATGCTCGCCCTTGACCTCATCCAGACCGTCGAGGAGCAGCAACAGGCGGTGGCGCTCCAGCCAATCCTTGCCGATCTTCCTTGGGATCTGGTACTTGTCGCTCAGCTCATCCACCAACCAGGTATCCAGAGCCTGCTCCGGACCGACCCACGAGGACAGGTGAAAAACCACCGGGATGGGGTGAACGGGGTCTCTTTCGGCGCGCGTGGCGAGCTCGCGGACCAGCGTCAGAAGGGTGGTCGTCTTGCCCGAGCCCGGCTGACCCAGAATGAGGACGGAGTGCTCCACCTCGTCGAATACCTCGGAGATGCCTTTGCCCGAAGCTACCGCCCGGCTGCCTTCATAGGGGAGCTCGAGCACCGCCTCCCAGGGATTTCCCACTGCCTCCGGCTGAATCTCCTTGCCCAGTTCGACCAGACCCGCGCGTCGAATCGTTCGTTCCAGAACTCCCTCGAGCCAGAAGCGCTTGACCTTGCCGAGCAGGATCTTCAAGTCCCGGCGTTCGGCTGCCTCGAGAGGGCTGGGCTTGTAACTGAGGTTTAGCTCTCTCAGCTCCCGGATTTTTCGGGTCTGCCACCTCGCCGCATCCTGTTTGACGGCCTCACGCAGTTCCTCGGTCGTGTTGAACCAGCGGGCGGTGAGTCCCGTCTCAACCTTGCCGACTTGATCCAGAAACGCCTGTAATTTCGGATCGCGCTTGCCGTCGATGCCCGCACGCTTTTCGTAAATCAGGCGGTCCTTGTTCCGCTCAGTCGCGTAATTGAACTCGTCTACGGTGTACTCGCCGTAGTCCCGCCAGAAAAGCCCGATGTACAGGTCGGCGGCGTCGATCTCTTCCTTGTAAGTCTGTTGAATGCCCTGGGGACGCGCGCCTGCGTCCTCCTCGAACACCCAACCGTCGATGTTGAGCTCGCCAAGCGCGTCCCTCATGGCCGCGCGTTCCGGCGCCAGCTCCTGCATCCTCGAGCTCACGAATACGCGCAGGCGCTCATAGATCATGCGGGCGTGCTCCTCGACATTCTTCGTGGACCTTAGGGTGGCAACGGGTGCAAAAAAGCAACTGGAACCAGGCTCGCCTCATTCCGCAATGGCAAGTTACCTGAGGACATTCGCGCCTGGACCCTTGAATTCTCTTCTGCCTCTCCGCACCAGGACGTGTCGGCGTAGCCCTGCTCGCCCAGGGTCTCGACCGCGACCTCGCGCTCCCGATAAACGCCGAGCGACTGGCGGCAGTGCTCGGGCCGTTGGCAGCTCCTGGCCGGCCTCCGGGGACTGCTCACGATTGCGTTAGAAGGAGCTGGATGCGCGCAGATGGCGACGATACCACGCCACCCCCGAGCGCACGCATAACAGGGCGCTCGTCGCCCGATTCTAGATCTTCTCTATGGTCCACCACTCGCTCGAGGACTTGAGCGTAGTGACGTAGCCCGGGTACCGCCCATCCCTGGCCAGCTTCTGGCCGGCATAGGAGAGATTGGTGAAGTACAGCTTGTCCCCGTATCGTATCCCGGGGTCGCCGCCGGCCACCTTGGTGATCTGCCATCCCTGTTTATCCGCTTCGTAACCGCCAGTCCAATAGTAGCAGTCGTGGCTGTTCGCGAAGGCCCCCAGAAGCGTCTTGCCCCCCAGGTCAGTTTCCGTCGACTCGATAACGACCGTCGCGCCATCGGTCAGGTCGCCCTGGCCTCCGGCCAACCTGAGCCTGACCGGACCGGCGCGCACCAGCCGCGGCCAGGTCCGCAGATTGGGCCCGATGTATTCTCCGCTCATGTTCTTCAGGTGCACCATTTCTCCGAACTGGATCACGCCAGGAGTGTTCGCGCGGGGCTGCGTGTCCGGTTCGACGCTCCACCAATCACCGGCGCCATCCTTAGTGGTGATGTACTCGCCTTCCTTCACGAGCCGCTGGCCCCGGTATTTGTCGAAGTCGCTGGAGAGGTAGACCCTGTCCCCGTAGCAGATCGGGTCGGCCGCGTCGCCGCCCTTGCGCGTCACTCTCCAGTACTGCTGCCCGTAGTTTACCGCGTCGTTGGTGCTGTAGTAGTAACAGTCAGGGTCGTCTTTCCACGCGCCGAGGAAGTTGCGGATCGCGGCGTAAGATGCGAAGTAGGGACTCTCGGACGACATCGGCTCCAGATACTCCGAGGTGCGGATTTGCAGGCGTGCATTATTCGGCACGACGCCAGTACCGAAACGGAAATCCATTCGCACCGCGCCGCTCTTTCCCAAACGGGGATAGTAGTAGCGCTTTCCCGAGTAGGCGCCGATCACGAACTCCCCCGACATGTGCTTCAGGTAGAACGGGTCGCCGAATTTGAGCGGCGTGCCGCCCGCGAAGGTCATCGGCGCCAGGGCGTCGTCCGTCCGGGCCCGGTCAAGGGTCAGGACGTTTTCAAACGTGGGAGCGTTCTTCACCCGCTCGCCCAGGCCCCAGGTCTCCGACGAGACCTTGGGAAGCGCCCACTTCAGCACGGTTGCGATCACCGAGGTGTGGTCGTAGGGGGTGTCGCCGCCGGCCCGGAACACGGTCCCTGGCTCGATGTAGGGAGAGACAAGGATGGTGGGAATCCTGACCCCATAGCGGTCGAAACAGAAACCGTGCTGGCCNNCCGTGCTCGTCAAAGGTGATGACGAGCAGGGTCTTCTCCCAGGACTTCCCGCCACGGAGGCTCCGGTAGATTTGCTCGAGCAAGTGCTCGCCGGGCGTGGAATCGCTCGGCGGGTGGTATTCGTCGCCCATCACCGACATGCCCAGCACGTATCCTCCCCAATGCGGTTCGATATAGCTGTACTTCGGCAGCGTGCCGCTCTTGGCGCGAGCGAAGAAGTCGTCCAATTTGTGGAAGTGGCTATCCACGTTCTTGATTTTGTCCAGGTGCGGAAACAGATTTCGCGTGTACGGAAGTTCCGATATCGGCTGCGGCGGGTATGGCACCTCCCAGAACACGGCCCAGTCACTGAATCCATTGTCCTCGAGGACGTTCCAGAGGGTGTCGGTATTAAAGCGGTCGTTCGCCAGCTTGTAGTCGACCCAATTCTTCGTCAGGTAACCGTTATCCACCAGACCGAGGGACGTGCCGCAGAGGGAGAATGCGCGGTTGGCGTTCGTCTGGGTGGGGACCGATGAAAACCACAGGTCCGAAACCGCGTAGGCTCTCGCGAGGGCGTTGATCACCGGCAGATCCGCCGGCGTGTACATGCGCATGATCTGTTTCTTGGCTTCTTTGTCACCGCTGCACAGCGTGCTGTAGTCCTTGAGGAAACCCTTCATGGCGGGTACCGGAAGCCGTCCGGTTTTGGGGTCGGGTTTGGGCGGATTCTCGCCGAAGAGCTGCACGTTGACGTGCTCGAATTCCTCGCCCGGATCCCAGCCGGGCGTGTTGGTCGCGCGCACTACCGGTCCCGGCGCAACTCCGTCGTTTTTGAGCTTCTTTGTGTCCTCAAAGAGCAGGCCCTGGAAGGGCTTTTCCCCGCGCTTGAGCGGAGGGATGTTGCGCCTGGGTGGATCGTCGGGCCCGTAGAGATAGCCGAGGACATTGTCCAGGCTGCGGTTCTCCAGCATCACCACAACCACATGCTCGATTGCCTTGTTCATGCATCCTCCTCGTGGAATTCGCCCCGGCTATCGGCGCTGCCCGTCCTTCCAGTTCATCACGAAGCAGCTACAGCGATCCGTGGCGTGGAAGTCGCCCCCGAAAAATTCCCCAAGGCCAAAAACGGAGACAGACCACGGTTTTCGGTCTCCTCCGCGTGTACGTCGAAGAAATCGTGGCCTGTCTCCTGCCTCTTGCGGCGCCACAATGCGGCGCCGAGACCGGCCCTTGTCACACTATTCGGCCCCGCTCAGCCGGGAAGCTTTGCGGCGAGCACGTCAACGTTCTCGATGGACGGAGGCTTTGCCAGCAACTCGCCTGCCTTTGCCATGAGGGCAGCCGCCACCTTGCCCGAGAGATGGGCCTTGCGACCCGCCTCGTCCGGAAACGCATCGAAGATCCCGAACGTCGATGGCCCCAGGCGGATTCCGAACCATGCCGTGGTGGCGGGCTCTTCCTGGACCAGCGGAAGACCGCTCAAAAGGAATTTCTCTACGTCGGCTTCTTTCCCGGGCTTCGCTTCAAGTCGCACGAAAAGGGCAACCTTCACCATGTGATGTCTCCTTGAGTGGCGGAATCACCTTCTACACCCCGCTCTTCCCGAGCGCAACCCTCGCGCCCGGCGGCCGCGCTGCCATGCCGTCCGCTGCGGCGAGCGACATGCCTGGTCCAGGAGACGATAGAGGCATGATCGTGACGGCATAATCCGACAACCCGGGCACTCGCGTTGCGACCCACCGGGGGACACGTCGATGGAATCGCTGCACGCCCTCTTAACGGCGGCATCTGCAGATGCGCGCCAAGCATGCTGGGGGCGCACGCCACGTCGCCGGCCCGCCGCACAAGCGTCTTCGGCCTCCCTGGTTCCGCGAGCCCGGCGTCGCTGGACACGCATGTCACGACGCCATGCAACAAATTCCTTGGCGGCCCGATTTGCTCGTTGACCATCCTTCGCTGGCGGTCTAGAGAAGAATTAGGAGGCTATCAGAATGGGGGGCGGCTCCCGGGCGCGCATGGTCCGGCCCCTCGGTCCCCGCCCCCACGGGAAGGAGCGTTGAAACATGCGGTCAGGCAAACGGAGCGCAGCCCTTGCCGTTGTGCTGCTACTCGCGGTGGCCTCCTTCGCGGGACATACTGAAATACTGGCTGAAGGCTTAAAGGGCTCGGTGGCCGCTGGCCAATACACAAGCCCAAGGCGCCTCTTCGCCGTCCCCGTGCCGGAGCCCCGCAACTGGGCGGGCGCCCCGTTCACCATCGAGGAGAAGACGCAGGCCGGTCAATCGAATTTCGACAGTGTTGCCTTCGTCGCCCCTGACCTGGGCGAACTGCTGCTGGTCAGCGTCAGGCGCATCCCGCAGGCGATCCTGAGCGGGATGGAGCAAGAGGAGCCCGCAGATGTCCTGAGGGATCTCTCCATGAAGGCGCTGTCGGACTGGCGTGGCCACCTCCTGGAGGAACCCTTTGTGACGAGCGAAAAGTTTCTGACGACGCAATACGGGCAGACGCTCCTCCGGACCTACGTGCTTCCAAAGGGCTCGCTCATCCAGAGACACGAGGCCGGCGCAGGCGTCGCCCCCCAGCGATTTGACACGCTGATCTGCGTGATCGTGGCGAGACGCTGGGACCATTACATCGTCTCCATTGCCGAAAACGACGGCGATCAGCTCGTCCAAGGCGACCAGCAGGCGGATGAGCTAACTCGCCGGGGCGAGGAATTCTTTGCCGGCATCGCGGTGCCCGACACACCCCCTTTCACCGAGCCGGACGCTTTGCGCTATGCCGGCCGCGACCCCTCCTTGCTCCCGCGCACCCACATTCCCCTTTTTGCCCCAATCAATTCGCTCGCGGAGGGATTGCAGGGCACGGTGGATGACGAAACATACACGAGCGCACGGGGTCTGTTCACAGTCCGCCTTCCCAAGCCGGCCAACTGGGCCGGCGTCCCGCTTTCCCTGAAGGACAATGCCGAATCCAACGGCAACAACTTTGACGCGGTCGCCTTCTTCGCCAACGACTTTGGGGAAATGCTGATCGCCAGCGTGAGGCAGATTCCGCGGGAAGCGCTGGCGCTGATGGGCGCCGTCGACATCGACCAAAAGCTCAGGTCCGTTTCCTACGCGGCCCTGCAGCACTGGCGCGTCGAGTTGTTCGAGGAGCCCAGCGTCGTCCAGGAAACATTTGTAACAGTCGCCAACTGGCGGGCGCTCCTTCGCGTATATGAGGTCGTCGAGGGATCCCTGGTTACCAAGACTGAACCCGGTTCGGGGAGAGGCCCCGAACGCCTCGACGCGCTGATCGCCGTCATGGTCGCCGCGCGGGACGATTACTATGTTTCCGCCATCGCCGAGCATGATTTCGACCGGATTCAGTCCGGCAAGGGCCATGCGGACAACTTGGCGCAGAGACTGCAGGCATTCTTCGCGGATATCCAAGTCCCCGCTGCGCCCGACTTCAACCTGCTAGTAGACTCCTCGTCCCGGCCGCGACTTTCGCTGCGCCCGCCTGACGGGCGGAACTGGCAGAATCTGCGTCGCACGGACGATGGCAAAGCTCTTGTCGCGGTCTGGGTTCCCCAAGGCCAGACCCTGGACGTTTGGACTGAGCGGATTCACATCCAGGTCTTCCATAAACACAAGATTGCTGTTCCGCCGCCGGAGACCGCGGTCAAGCTGATGCGGGATCAGATTGCCAGGCGCTGCCCGGCCCTGGGATGGACTGTGATTAATCGGCAACAATCCAGCGTTCTTTTCGAATCAAGGATCATGGACTGTGCCTCGGTGCCGGATTCAATTTCGATTTATAGAATTGTCGAGGGTGAGCAGGACCACTTCGAAATTTCGTATATTGTTAGAGGAAGGGCACTACCTGCGGCAAGACGGAACGCGATCATCAGATGGCTNNATGCCTTGAAGGCGCTCGCATATGCGGAACGAAAGGTCGTCCTTCGGTTAAGCGCAGTGTTTGGGGTCGGTTCCCGATAATTCGGCCCCGATAATTCGTCGTCGCTTTGTTCGCCGATTGTTGAACTGTCGTCCCCGGTCAATCCCCGATTATTGATCCTTGGATGCCCCGCGCGACTCAGCGCGGGCGCGTCCACGCCGCGACCGGCCTTGACCGCCGCCGCGTTAGGCGCGATGCTCCCAGCCGACATGCAGACACCGACCGACGCCAGTCCGCCGGCCCCCGGCGACGCCGCCGCCCGCGCGCCGGTAACCCTGTTCTACAGCTACGCGCACGAGGACGAGGAGTTGCGCGACGAGCTGCAGGGCCACCTGATGATCCTGGAGCGGCGCGGCGTGATCCGCTCCTGGCACGATCGCGCCATCGTGGCGGGGCACGACTGGAGCCGCGAGATCGACGAGCACCTGCGGCAGGCCGACCTGGTGCTGCTCCTCATCAGCGCGGACTTCATCCGCAGCGATTACATCATGGGCGTGGAACTCGATCTCGCGATGCAGCGCCAGAGCCGCGGCGAGGCCATGGTCGTGCCGATCCTGCTGCGGCCCGTCGACTTGCAGCCCGAGGACGCCGAGGACATGCCTTTCGTCAACCTGCTCCAGCCCCAGGGCCTGCCGCGCGACCTCAAGCCGGTAACGACCTGGCCCAATCGCGACGAGGCCTGGACCAACGTGGCGGGCGGCTTGCGGGCCACCGTGAAATCGATCCTGGCGCGTCGTCCGCCCGTGCCTACACCCCCACCTTCTCCGTCCATGCCGGAACCTGTCCTGGGTGCGGTTCAGCCGGCCCCCGCGCCGAAGGCGCCCGAGACATCACCGATCCTGGAGCGCGTGCTGAAGGACTTCACCCGCAGCATGGCCGACGCCCAGTCCGCCAAGGGCGGAGAACCCCTGGACGCCGCTTCAGCACAGGACCAGGCCTTGCGGCTGATTGACGTTCCCGACGGCAAGCGCATCCTCTGGGTCGACGACCATCCCGAAAACAATGCCGGCGAAGCCGCCGCGCTGGCCAAGCTCCAGATCGAGGTGGAGACCGTGCGCAGCACCGAAGAGGCCCTCGCGCGGCTGGACGCCGCGGAGAACGGCGGTTTCGACCTGGTAATCTCGGATTGGAGCCGAAATGCCGAAGGCGCCATGGCCGGCCTGCGGCTCGCGACCTCGATGCGCAGGCATGGTCACTCGCAGCCTCTCGTCTTCTATCACGGAACCTTCGGCGCGGTTAAGCGCACCGCCCTCGCCACCGCCGCACGCGCCGCCGGTGCCTTAGGCGAAGCGGTCCTGCCGGCGGAACTGATGCGTCTGGTTCTCGCCGCCCTGCACGCCTGAGCCCGGCCCCATTAATAGCCGGAAAATGTGGTCTGTCCCCAATATTCGGAGGACCTCCTCGCGGAAGGTCCGGTTGAAGCGTTCGATGAAGGCATTCTGGTTGGGCTTGCCCGGTTGGATGTACTGGATGGCCATGCCCTGACCTTTTGCCCACTGCACGAAGATCTCGCCCAGGAACTCCGGTCCGTTGTCGGTGCGCAGCACCTGAGGTAGCCCCCGTTCGCGTTGCAGATGCTCGAAGACTCGCACCAGCCGGGCCGAGGTGAGCGACGTGTCGATCTCAATGTGGATCGCTTCCCGGTTGAAGTCGTCGGCGATGTTGAAGGTCCGGAACAAGCGGCCGCAAACCAGGGCATCGGTCATGAAATCTGCCGACCAGACGTGATCCGGCAGGCGTGGTACGTACAACGGAACGCGGTCCCGCTTGGGGAGCCGGCGCTTGGCCGTCCGACGCAAGTTGAGCTTCATGGCGCAGTACACCCGATAGATCCGCTTGTCGTTCCACTGGGGATGACTCCGGCCCAGGAGCTGGCAGCACTTCCAGAAGCCGCGGCTGGGACGCTCCTCCACCAGCCGCGCCAAGGCCGCGATCAACGCGGCATCCCGCACCGTCCAGTCTAAAGGCGGCGCGTACCACGCCGACCGGGCCAACCCCACACAGGAGCAGGACCGACGCACTGGCAAGCAGTGGGCATCCACCAGATACCGCACCGCTTCGCGCTTATGCGCCGGTCCTACAGTTTTTTTGCAATCAGGTCCTTCATCGCTGCGTTCTCCAGCGCCAGGTCGGCGTAGAGGCGCTTGAGCCGGGCGTTCTCCGCTTCCAACTCCTTGACCCGCTTGAGATCCGACGCCTCCATCCCACCGTACTTCGACTTCCACTGGTAGTAGGTGGCCAAGCTGATCCCCGCGTGCCGGCAGACGTCCTTCGCCGGCATCCCGGCGTCGGCCTGCTTGAGGATCGAAACGATCTGCGTCTCGCTAAATCGGGACTTCTTCATCTGAACCTCCTGGCGTTAAGATGCCAGTAAGTTCTACCTCCCGGGTGTCCGGCAAACGGGGAAGCTTACGATTGGTCGTGCATGCATGGACGAGGCGGACGCCCGGTGCCGCGTCCTTTGCGGTGCGACATCGCACAACGTTGAAGTACGCGATGTCATCTAGCGTCAGGCCGGCCTCCTGCAGCGGAAAGTAGCTGCCATGAACCGGCCATTGGGGGATAAAGCGAGCCAGAACCGCTGAGAGTTCATCGTACCTTGCCGGGGTCGGTGAGTCGCGAAGGGCTCGAAGGGCTTGGGTGTAAGGCTTGTCAGCCTCGGAAAGGCTTTTGGGGGTTCCGGGATTCTGTCCGACAAGGGCCACCCTTCGACGCCAGTAGTTCTGGCCGATGTAGCCTGGCTGCGGCACATTCTCGTTTGCGTCACGGAGTAGCTTCCGGTCCACGGAGGTCGTACATGCTTCGCAAGCGATGACTCCTGCAAACTCGGCGGGCCAATCGACTGCGTGCGTCATGTGATGCCTAGCGTATAGTGAACTTCCTAACAGAGGACCAATTAGACTACCGCGGCGATACGTTTGTCATCTTTTGTACGAGTTCGGCGGGTTGGATGAGACCGGTCGTTATTTTCGACCGCGATAGGCTGCATCGAAATGGATGATTGCATTCCGCAAAATTCTGGGTTCCCGCGTCCGCGGGAACGACGAACGGGTGGCCCCGCCTTCCGGCTTCCCCCTTAATCCAGGTCGCGGCCGGTGAGCCGCTTGAGCGCCTCGCGGTACTTCTCGGTG
>DKBC01000314.1 GCA_002451065.1 Betaproteobacteria bacterium UBA6910 | reverse complement strand
GCCCACCGGGCAGGTGTTGAGGTGACACTTGCGCATCATGATGCAGCCCTCAACCACCAGGGGCGCGGTGGCGAAGCCGAACTCGTCGGCACCAAGCATGGCGCCGATGACCACATCGCGCCCGGTTTTCAACTGTCCGTCCACCTGCACTGCGATTCGGCCGCGCAGGCGGTTAAGCACCAGGGTTTGCTGGGTCTCCGCGAGCCCGAGCTCCCAGGGGGTACCGGCGTGCTTGATGGACGACAAGGGGGACGCGCCTGTGCCGCCGTCGTGGCCGGCAATGGTGACGTGGTCCGACTTCGCCTTGGCGACACCCGCCGCGACCGTGCCCACGCCCACTTCCGACACCAGCTTCACCGAGATCGACGCGCGGGGGTTGGCGTTCTTCAGGTCATGGATGAGTTGCGCGATGTCCTCTATCGAGTAGATGTCGTGATGCGGCNNTCGCCGGGCTTCGCGCCCTGGGCGATCTTGATCTGGATCTGGTCGGCACTGACCAGATACTCGGTGGTTACGCCAAACCGGCCCGAGGCGACCTGCTTGATCTTGGAGCGTAGGGAATCACCGGCCTTCAAAGGGATGTCGCGCTCGATGCGGTCGCCGCCGAGCATCGTGGCAAGGCTTTCACCGTCCTTGATCGGCTGGTAACGGCGCGGGTCCTCGCCGCCTTCGCCGGTATTTGACTTGCCGCCGATCCGGTTCATGGCGATTGCGAGGGTCGTGTGCGCCTCGGTCGAGATGGAGCCCAGGGACATGGCGCCGGTGGCGAAGCGCCTGACGATTTCCTGGGCCGGCTCTACTTCCTCGATCTCGATGGGGCCCCCGGCGGGCCTGATCTCGAACAGGCCCCGCAGCGTCATTTGCCGCTTGGACTGATCGTTGATGATCTTGGCGTAGTCCTTGTAGGTTGCCAGACTGTTGTGCCGGGTGGAATGCTGCAGCTTGGCGATTGCTTCGGGAGTCCACATGTGCTCCTCGCCGCGCACCCGCCATGCGTACTCGCCGCCCGCGTCAAGCATTCCCGCGAGCACCGGATCGCTTCCGAAGGCTTGGCGGTGCATGCGTATCGCCTCCTCGGCAATCTCGAACACGCCTATGCCCTCCACGTTGCTGGCGGTGCCAGTAAAGTACTTGTTCACGAAGGGACGGGCCAGGCCGACGGCCTCGAAGATCTGTGCCCCGGTGTAGGACATGTATGTGGAAATGCCCATCTTCGACATCACCTTCATAAGCCCCTTGCCGATGGCCTTGATGTAGTTCTTGACGGCGGCCTTGCCGTCGATTTCCTTTGGCAGCAGGGGTGCCAATTCCCGCACCGTTTCCAGAGCCAGGTAGGGGTGCACGGCCTCTGCGCCGTAGCCCCCGAGGAGGGCGAAATGGTGTACCTCCCGCGCCGAGCCGGTCTCCACCACCAATCCCGCCGAGGTGCGCAGGCCGGTGCTTACCAGGTGCTGGTGCACCGCGGAAAGCGCCAGCAGTGCGGGAATCGCCGCATTATCCCGGTCCACCTGCCGGTCGGAGACGATCAGTATGTTGTAGCCGGAGGTCACCGCATCCTCGGCCTCGGCCGCCAGGGAGGCGAGGCGCGCCTCGATGCCTTCCTTGCCCCAGGCTACGGGGTAGCAAACGTTCAGTTCGTGGGAGCGGAATTTTCCCTGCGTGTATTTCTCAATGCGCCGGACCTTTTCCATGTCCTCGAAGGACAGCACCGGCTGGGAAACCTCGAGGCGCATTGGCGGGTTGATGTCCGAGACATCGAGCAGGTTGGGCTTCGGGCCGATGAACGACACCAAAGACATCACCAGATCTTCCCGGATGGGGTCGATGGCGGGATTCGTGACCTGGGCGAACAGCTGCTTGAAGTAATTGTAGAGAGGTTTGGCGCGGTGCGAGAGCACGGCGAGTGGCGAATCGTTGCCCATGGAGCCCACGGGTTCTTCACCATTCGCCGCCATGGGTTCCATCAGGAACTTGAGGTCCTCCTGACTGTAGCCGAACGCCTGCTGCCGATCCAGCAGGGGGACCGCGGACTGTTGCCGGTTCTCCTCAGGAGCGGGCAAGTCGTCCAGCTTGATACCGATGCGGCGTATCCACTCGCGATAGGGCTTGGCATTGGCCAGGGCGTCCTTGAGTTCCTTGTCGTCAATGATGCGACCCTGATCAGTGTCGATGAGAAACATTTTTCCCGGCTGCAGTCGCCACTTGGACACGATCTGCGATTCCGGGACTGGGAGCACGCCCACTTCCGAAGCCATGATGACCAGGTCGTCCTCGGTGATGACGTAGCGTGCCGGCCGCAATCCGTTTCGATCCAGGGTGGCGCCGATCTGGCGCCCGTCGGTGAACGCTACCGCAGCCGGACCGTCCCAGGGCTCCATGATCGCGGCGTGATATTCGTAAAAGGCGCGCCGATTTTCATCCATCAGGGTATGCTTTTCCCACGCCTCGGGAATCATAAGCATCATGGCATGGGCGAGGGGGTAGCCCGCCATGTAGAGCAGTTCGAGGGCGTTGTCGAAACAGGCCGAATCCGATTGGTGTTCATAGATCAGGGGCCAGACCTTGTCCAGGTCCTTGCCGAGCACCGGCGAAGAGATGGCTTTCTGCCGCGCTCTGATCCAGTTGACGTTGCCTCGGAGGGTGTTGATCTCGCCGTTGTGGGCGATGAAACGGAACGGATGGGCCAGATCCCAGGTCGGAAAGGTGTTGGTGGAGAACCGCTGGTGTACCAGCGCCAGCGCCGAGACCGAGCGCGGGTTCTTCAGGTCCTGGTAGTAGATGCCCACCTGACGCGCCAGCAGCATTCCCTTGTACAACACGGTGCGGGCCGACATGGACGGCACGTAGAATTCCTTGCCGTGCTTGAGTTTCAGGGCCTGGATCGCATGGCCGGAACGCTTGCGGATGATGTAGAGCTTTCGCTCGAGGGCGTCGGTGGTCATGATGTCGGGCCCCCGACCGACGAAGACCTGCCGGATCACCGGCTCCTTCGCCTTGACATAGGGCGACATCTCCATTTCCCGATCCACGGGAACGTCCCGCCATCCCAGCACGAACTGGCCCTCGGCCTTGACCGCCCGCTCTATTTCTTCTTGGCAGGCGAGACGGCTTGCGGATTCCTTGGGCAGGAATACCATCCCTACCCCGTATTCTCCTTCGGGCGGCAACTGGATGCCCTGCGCGGCCAAGTCTTCCCGGTAAACCCGGTCCGGAATCTGGATCAGGATGCCGGCACCGTCGCCCATCAGCTTGTCTGCGCCTGTGGCGCCGCGGTGAGTAAGGTTATCCAGAATCTGGAGACCATTCTGCACGATCTCATGGCTGCGCCGCCCCTTGATGTGGACAACGAAACCCACGCCGCACGAGTCATGTTCGTGGGCGGGGGCGTAAAGTCCCTCTCGGGACGGCATTTCCGGGTATGTCACGGGAGCCACCTCGCTGCGTGATATTCAATGCCGGACCGGACTCGTAATCTGGCCGGATCGCGCGCCGGACGGCGGCCGGTGAGGCCGCGCGGAAAGTTGGCGCAAGCGGGACAATATACCCTTTCCGCACCGCGCCATCAACCGAAACCAGGCGGCTGCGAATCGGGATTTTCCCTTTTTAAATCGTGGCTTCCTCTACCGCAAAGAGGCGCCGATGCTCGCGGATCGCGAAACGGTCAGTCATGCCGGCGATGTAGTCCGCTGTCGCTCGAAACGGGTCGCCAGCCGCCTTGGTTTGGTATTGAGGCGGCAGCAGCCGGGGGTCCGACGTAAACGCCTCGAACAGATCGCGGACCGTACGCTTGCCCTTCGCGGCCATGCGCTGGACTCGGTAATGGCGGTACAGGTGCTCGCGCAGGAACGCTTTCAACTCCAGTTGCTCCCGGCGCACCGGGGCGCCAAATGCTATAAGGCCTGGAGCACGGCGGGCCTCGTCGGGAGACCCCGGAGCCACGTCCCGTATTTTGCCCCGGCTGGTCTCGGTGAGATCATTCACCAGGACGCTGATCATGCGGCGTACCGTTTCATGGATGAGGCGGCGCTCGGGGAGGCCGGGGTGATGCTGGCGAACCTCAGCCAGCGGCCGGGAGAAGGCGGCGACCTCAGATAGCTGGTCGAGACTGAGCAGTCCGGATCGCAACCCGTCATCGACGTCATGATTGTTGTAGGCGATCTCGTCGGCGAGGTTGCAGAGCTGGGCCTCGAGACTCGGCCTGCGGTCACTGAGGAATCGCTCTCCGAGGTCCCCAAGGTGCCGGGCATTGGCCCGGGAGCAGTGTTTCAGAATGCCTTCCCGGGTCTCGAAACAGAGGTTGAGGCCGTCGAAGGCCGCGTAACGTTCCTCCAGCACGTCGACCACCCGCAGTGACTGCAGGTTGTGCTCGAAGCCGCCGTGGTCCTTCATGCAGGCATTGAGCGCGTCCTGCCCGGAATGGCCGAACGGCGTATGCCCGAGGTCATGGGCCAGGGCGATGGCCTCCACCAGATCCTCGTTGAGCCGCAGGCTGCGGGCCACCGAGCGCGCAATCTGCGCCACCTCCAGGCTATGGGTGAGCCGGGTGCGGAACAGGTCGCCTTCGTGATTCACGAAAACCTGGGTCTTGTATTCCAGGCGTCGGAACGCGTTGGAATGGACGATGCGGTCGCGGTCGCGCTGGAATTCGCTGCGCCCCAACGGGGACGGCTCGGTTAGCCTGCGGCCCCTTGAATTGCGCTTGTCGACCGCGTACGGCGCGAGACTGGACATTAGGAGGGGCAGTGAGCGGGGTGCGAGAGCACGCCTTTGAGCAACGCCTCTGGGGCATCACCGCAGACGAAGGCTTCGCCAATACGGCGCAGCAGGATCAAACGCAGCCTTCCTCCTTGAACTTTCTTGTCGAGCCCCATCAGTTCAAGATACCGGTCCGCGCCCAGGTCTGGCGCGGCGACCGGCAGCCGTGCAAGGCGATAAACCCTGACGATGCGTTCCACGTCGGCTTCAGTGATCAGCCCCATTGCGCTGGAGAGGCCTGCCGCCAGCACGGTGCCCGCCGCCACCGCCTCGCCATGAAGCCAACTTCCGTAGCCGAGGGCGTTTTCGATGGCGTGGCCGAAGGTGTGCCCGAGGTTGAGCAGCGCACGCTCGCCGGTCTCGCGCTCGTCGGCCTCAACGACTTCCGCCTTATTCCGGCAGGAGCGGCTGATCGCCTCTTGAAGCGCCTCTGGCCGTCGGCCGAGCAGTTCGGTGGCATGGCGCTCGCTCCAGGCGAAGAAATCCGCATCCCGGATCAGGCCGTATTTCACCACCTCCGCGATTCCGGCTGAAAGCTCCCGGTCGGGGAGGGTGTCCAGCGTCGCGGTATCGGTAATCACCGCAAGGGGCTGCCAGAAGGCGCCCACCATGTTCTTACCCAGGGGATGGTTGATACCGGTCTTTCCCCCCACCGACGAGTCCACCTGGGCGAGGAGCGTGGTCGGAACCTGAATGAATGGCACTCCCCGCATATACGTGGCCGCGGCAAAACCTGCCAAATCACCGATCACCCCTCCACCCAGCGCGAGAATTGGGGTCCTGCGGTCGCAGCGGTTTTGGAGCAGGGCGTCGAAGATGGTGTTGAGGGTTTCCCAGTTCTTGTGCTGCTCGCCGTCGGGCAGCACCACGGCGATAGTACCTATCCCGCTTTGCTCGAGTGTCGCCTTCAGCCTTTCAAGATACAAAGGGCCAACGGTGGTGTTGGTCACCACGGCGACCTTGCCATGCGGCAAGTGGGGCAGAAACAGCTCCGGCCGCGCCAGGAGCCCGTGACCGATATGGATGGGGTAGCTGCGGTCGGCGAGGCCGACGGTCAATGTATGCATGGGAACCGGGCTCAGGAGGGAGGCAGCCTTCGTTCGAGCTCACGCACCAGGGCGTGCACGCTCTGGGTACTCGTGTCCATGATAATGTCCGCCACTTCCTTGTACAACGGGTCCCTGGTCACAAGCAACTCCCTCAGCGTCGCCCGCGGATCTTCAGTCTGCAGCAGGGGTCGGCTGCGATCCCGGCGGGTGCGACCATATAGTTCGTCCAGGGACGCGCGCAAATATACGACCGTCCCGTGCTCCCGCAGCAGTCTGCGGTTTTCGTCGGCGAGCACGATGCCTCCTCCTGTGGCCACTACGAGGTCCTCGCGCCCCACCAGATCTCGCAGGACGGCGGACTCACGCCGGCGGAATCCGGCCTCGCCCTCGATCTCAAAAATGGTGGGGATGTTTACGCCGGTTCGGCTCTGGATCTCGTGGTCGGTATCCAGGAACATCTTCCCGAGGCGTTTGGCGAGCAGTTTGCCGACAGTGGACTTGCCGGCTCCCATCATGCCTACCAGAAAGATACTCCCCACCTTGCCGTAGTCCCTGCTTCCCATGACCCGATTCTAGCGGATGCCGGAAAAGAAACAGCCCGGCGCTGGGGCCGGGCTGCGACAGAAACGGGTTGGCTCAGCGGCGGCTGAGGATGTCTTGCAGGACCTTGGGTGTGATGAACACCAGGAGTTCGGCGCGATCGTCACGAGTCAGCGTGTTCCGGAACATCCAGCCAATCACCGGAAGTTCGCCGAGCACCGGCACCCGGTCCACGGTTTTGGTTTCGGTTTGCTCGTAGATGCCACCGATTACCACGGTCCCGCCGTTATCGACAAGAACCGTCGTTTCCACCTGCTTGGTGTCAATGGGGACCCCGGCAATCGTTGGTTGGTCAAAGCGCGGCCGATCCTTGTTAACCTTTAGCTTCATGATGACGTTGCCCTCCGGCGTGATCTGGGGCGTCACGTCCAGGGAGAGCACGGCCTTCTTGAATGAGACACTGGTCGCGCCGCTCGCGCTCGCCTGCAGGTACGGGATCTCTGTACCTTGCTCGATTCTCGCCGCCACCTGGTCCGCGGTTACCACCTTCGGGCTGGAGATGACCTTGCCTCTCCCGTCGGTCTCCAGCGCCTGAATTTCCAGGTTAAGGAAGTTGGTCAGCGCCGAATTGAACACGCTCAGCGTGAAGGCTGCAGGGGTCACGCCTGTGGCGAAGATGCCCGGCTGGATCGGAAGATTCACGCTGAAAGAGTCCGGAGAGAATGAGCCGTCGTAATCCGGCGTCTGGGTTGTCTGCACGCCCACGCTGCGGGATTGGCCGCCCACCAAGGCGCGCGTATTGCCTCCACCGACCGCGGTGCCCGGCGCGCCGGCTCCCCTAAGGGCGCTGAGGTCTATGTGGCCGAGACGCACGCCCACGTTACGTACGAAATTATCGGTTGCTTCGACGATCCGAGCCTCGATCAGCACTTGGCGCTGGGCCACGTCGATCCTTTTGATGAAAGCCCTAACCTCATCAAGGGCTTGCGAGTGGTCTTTCACGAAAAGGGTGTTGGTCTTGACGTCCGCCACTGCGCTGCCACGCTTGGAGAGCATGCGCTGCTTGTCGTCCGTGAGAAGCTTCTTAACATCCTCCGCCTTCTGGTAGTTGAGTGTGAAGGATTCGGTGCGAAGAGGTTCCAGCTCGGCGATCTGTTGCTTTGCTTCCAGCTCCAGTTTCTCCTTGGTTGCCAGCTCGTCCTTGGGCGCGATCCAAACCACGTTACCCTTCTTGCGCTGGTCCAGTCCCTTCGCGTCAAGAATGATATCCAGGGCCTGATCCCAGGGGACGTCCTTGAGGCGGATGGTGAGCGTGCCCGTGACAGTGTCGCTGGTAATGATGTTGAGACCGGTAAAGTCCGCGATCACCTGCAGCACTGCCCTCACGTCTACGTTCTGGAAATTGAGCGAGATGGGGTCGCCGACGTACCGACCAGCGACGCCGCCCGCGCGGGTGGGATCCTCAACGATTGGCCGGACCTCAAGAATGAAACGGTTGTCCGCCTGAAAAGCGGAGTGCTCCCAGTTGCCCCGAGGCTCGACCACTAGGCGCACATTGTTGGCCTGGCCAAAGGCGTCCACAAACTGCACCGGGGTGGCGAAATCCACGACATCCAGGCGGCGTTCCAGATTTTGGGGAAGCGCGGTGTTCAGAAACTCCACTAGGAGGTTGCGGCCTTGACGGCGAATGTCGATGCCCACCGAGGTGTCGGAAAGCTCTACCACCACGCGGCCTTCGCCGTTGGGCCCGCGGCGGAAGTCCACGTCGCGAACCGTATGCCTTTGGTCGCCCGCCCGGGGCTCAGCGAAGCGGGAGGCCGACGGCGCTGACGCGGCGGCCATATCTGCTACCGGCTTCAGCAGTATGAACAGGTCCTTCCCTTCAATTCGCGTGTCGTAGGTCAGGCTGCGGCCCAAGTTCAGTACCAGGCGCGTGCGGCCGCCCGCCTGAACAATATTGATGCTGCGGACGTCCCCCTGATTGGTTTCCTGGAAGCTCTTGCCGAGGGCGTTCGCCGTATCCATGAAATCGAAAGCGATCCGCGGCGGGTTGCTGATGCTGAAACCTGCGGGCGGAGCCGAAGGTGGTTCCTTGAGTCCCACCTTGACTACGAGGGTGCCGTTCTGGACGCCGAGCACATCCAACGCTTCGATGGCATTACCAGGGGCCCCTGCAGTTTGTTGCCCGAGCGCCGGAGGAGTCTGAGCCAGCGCCACCAGCCACGCCAGAGCCAGCCACTGATACAGGAATTTATTAACGTGCCTCATAGCATCTGCTCCCGTTTCGGTTCCTGCTATTGTTTCGGCGCCTGCGCCTGTTGTGCCGGCTCCTCCGCCAGCTGGAGTGTATTGTCGCGCTCGATCCAGCCGCCCGATTCCTGAACCATTTCTCGAAGCGTTATTCCCGACTCGCCGATCGCCGTGATGCGCCCGTGGTTCTGCCCCGCGCGATCACCCAGCTTAACCTGAGCCAAATTGTTATCTGGAGAGCGGATCAGCCCGTATGTAATTCCTTTGCGCTCCAACGTCCCCACCATCTTCAGGTCTTCGAGCGGAAACTCTTCGAGAGCTTCCCGGCGCCGATTGGGGTCCGGCTCCAGGCCACCACCCACGAATTTTGGCTCCAGCCGGCTGGGCTTAAATGGGTCAGTTTGGTCGAACGCCGCGTAGGTAAAGGATTCGTAGGACTTTACTTCTGGAAGCGGTTCAACCTTACCTCGCAGGCCCTGCCCTGATTGCTTAACAAACTGCTCCAGGTCCTTGTGGGCACCTTCACCGCATGCGGAAAGCGCCAAGGCCAGGGATATTGCCAAGGCCGCAAGCCGGAGCGGTCGCGCGACCGAAAGACTGCCACCCGGAGGCAAGGCTCTCATCATTTCCGTCCTCCCTTAGCCTTGGCGGCCTTGGCCTTCGCCTCGGCAGCGAGCCGTCGCTGCTCGGCGAGTTCCTCTTCGTCTAGGTAACGATAGGTTTTAGCGATGGCATCCATCGCCAGCGCACCCTCCTTCGTCGTCGCGAGGTTGATGTCGTTAACGGTTACGATGCGGGGCAACGCAGCGACGTCGCTGGCGAAGGCGCCCATGTCGTGATAGGTGCCGCTGACGCGAATGGTGATGGGCAACTCCGCGTAAAACTCGCTAAAGTCTTCCTTTGGGGCAGGCTTGAAGAGTTCGAATTGCAGCCCCCGGTTCAAACCCGCTTGGTTGATGTCCGTAAGTAGTGCGTCCATCTCCGCCTTGTTTGGTAGCTGCTTGAGCAGCGCGCCAAATGATTGCTCGATTTCCTGGAGCTGTTGTTTGTGAATATCGAGGTTGACGGCCTCCCGTTTTTTGACCAGGAAGGTGTCCTTGAGCTTGCCTTCTTCGCTTCGGGCGCGCTCCAGGGTTTCCCACTGGTCCCTCCAGTCGAGAAACGCGCCCGCCGCGACGATGGCGATAACCAGCCCGGCAAGGCCGGCGAGCTTGATGGGCGCAGGCCATGCGCCGGGATTTCTGGGGTCCAGCCGTCTCAGGTCTTCGAGATTCATGGCGTTCCGAACCTCATTTCTTGGGGTTGGCCGGCGCTGGTGGCGAAGCAGGTTTTCCTGGCGCTCGCGAAGCGTTGGCGTCCGGCGGAGTCGAAGCGGATGTCGCCTTGATCGTGGCCGGCTTGTCCTCGCCAGAGGGCTCTTCCGTCTGACGCTTCATCTGCATGTTCAGATTGAACTCGTTGAGGCGCTGCTTGTTGACGCTTACGGCTTTGATCTCAACCAGTGTAGGGTTCTCGAGCCACGGTGAGCCTTCGATGTTTCGCATCAGGGTCGACACCCGCGCATTGGATTGCGCGTAACCCACCACGTTGAGCCTGGTCCCCGTCTGCTTTACGGATTTCAGGTATATCCCATCGGGGAGTCTGCGCACCAATTGGTCCATGACGTGCACAGTGTCCGAGCGATTGACCTGCAATGCTTCTACGACCTTTTTCCTGGCCAGAAGCTGTTGCGTTTGCTCCTTGAGTTTCTTGATCTCCTCGATTTGCTTGTCGAGGACGGCGATCTCGCGCTTGAGGTAATTGTTCCGACCGTTCTGGTATTCGATCTGGGTCACGATGCCTACATGCACCGCGCCGACGATGACTGCCCCGAGCACAGCGCCGAGGCTCGCGAGCACTCCAATCTGAATGTTCTGGCGACGACGCCGTTCCTCGCGATGGGGGAGAAGGTTAATGCGGATCATGAGGGGTCAAACCTCCGCAGGCCAAGCCCGCAGGCAATGAGCAGCGCCGGCGCGTCCTGGGCCAACTGACGGGGACGAATCCTGCCCGACAAATCCATGTTCACGAACGGGTTGGCAATAATCGTGTTCACCTGGGTGCGTGCCACCACCGTGTCCTCGAGACCCGGAACCATGGCGCAACCCCCTGCAAGCAAGATATGGTGAACTTCGTTAAACTGAGTCGAGGTGAAGAAGAACTGCAACGCCCGGGCCACCTCCAGTGCGAGGGTTTCGCGAAACGGGGCCAGAACCTCCGCCTCGTAGGTCTCGGGGAGGCCGCCATTCCGCTTTGCGGTTTCCGCCTCTTCCGGCGACAAGTTAAAATGGCGCTGGATGTCCTGTGTCAACTGGTTCCCGCCGAAGGGTTGATCGCGCATGTACACGGACTGGCCATTTCGCAGGACATTGACCGCCATTACGCTGGCCCCGGTGTCGATGACGGCGATGGTCTGGTCCTTGCCGGCTTCTGGAAGCTGCCTCAGGACCTCTTCGAGCGCGATCTGTGTCGCGTATGGCTCGACGTCCATGACCACGGCCCTGAGGCCCGCCGCTTGCGCCGCCGCAACCCGGTCTTCCACCTTTTCCTTGCGGGACGCGGCGATCAGCACCTCGGATTCCTCCGGGCTGCTCGGTGCCGGCCCGATTACCTGGAAATCTAGGTTCACTTCATCGAGCGCGAAGGGAATGTACTGGTTGGCCTCAGTTTCGACTTGGACGGCGAGGTCGTCTTCGCGCAGCCCGGTCGGGACAATGATCTTTTTGGTGATTACCGCAGCAGCGGGAAGGGCCAACGCCACGTTCTTGATGCGAGTGCCGAGGCGCTTCCAGGCACGCCGCATGCATTCACCGACCGCGTCGAGATTATTGACATTGCCGTCGACGACAGCATCGCGGGTAAGCGGCTCGATCGCGTAGCGCTCGACGCGATATTTGTTCTTCGGCGCCTCGCCCAACTCGACCATCTTCACTGCGGAAGAACTGATATCAACCCCGATTAGCGGAGGAGCCTTCGCCTGCAGCAGATGCGACCACTCGAAGTCCATTTTTCCCTTGAGCATAGGCTGGTTAGCCGCAATTTATATAATTTGCATGAAATCCTAGCAACAAGTACCCGGTATGTAAAGTGATTTTTCGCACGGTCAGTCAATGCCTTAGGGCCCTATATAATCTTTCGTTCCGCCGCTTTTTATCCGTTTTCGACCCCTACAATGCGAGTCCGCTGGATCACCTCTTTCATAGTCTTCGTCCTCACCCTCGGGACCCTGGGGGCCTTGGTTCTTGCTTTCGCGGCACTGGTGGCCTATCCGACCCTACCTTCGCTCGAGGCCCTTACCGACTACCGCCCCAAAATACCTCTTCGTGTCTACAGTTCGGACGGTGTTCTGCTAGGGGAATTTGGGCAGGAGCGGCGTGCCTTGGTGCAGATCGAGCAGGTTCCCAGGGTCCTGACGCAAGCCATCCTGGCCGCGGAGGACGAGCGCTTTTACCAACATGGAGGCGTGGACTATGTGGGCGTGCTGCGCGCGGCTTACTCGAACTTTGTGTCGGGAGGCGCCCGCCAGGGCGCGAGCACGATCACCATGCAAGTGGCTCGTAATTTCTTCCTAACAAAGGAAAAGACCCTTACCCGGAAGTTTAACGAAGCGTTACTCGCGTTTAAGATCGAGCATAGCCTTTCTAAGGACAAAATCCTCGAAATCTACATCAACCAGATATATCTGGGTCAGCGTGCGTACGGCTTTGCGTCCGCCGCCCAAACCTATTTCGGCAAGGACATTGAGCAGTTGTCCCTGGCGGAGGCCGCCATGCTGGCGGGGCTGCCCAAAGCGCCCTCCCGCCTTAACCCGATCTCAAGCACCAAGCGGGCCCAGGCGCGGCAGCGCTATGTTCTCAAGCGCATGCAGGATCTTGGTTTCATCGATGCCAAACAATCCGAGGCGGCGGAGCGCGAGCCAGTTAAGGTCAAGCGCCAGCACCAGGAATACGCGGTCGGCGCAGACTTTCTGGCAGAAATGGTGCGTCAACTCATTTATGAGCAATATCAAGAGGAAACCTACACGCGGGGTTTCCGGGTATTTACCACGGTGCGCAGCCAAGACCAGGAGCTCGCTTACCAGGCTGTTCGGAGCGGCGTGCTGGAGTACGACCGGCGTCATGGCTACCGTGGCCCCGAGGGTTTCCTCGAGCTGAAACAGGTAAACGGCGAGGCGTTGGAGGAGACAATCGAAGACGCTTTCCAGGAGGTACCCGACAGCGGTGATCTGCTCCCGGCGGTGGTGCTGGAGGCCTCGCCCGCTGCGGTCAAGGCCTATGTCAAGGGTGGCGAGACCATTGACATTTCCGGCGCCGGGCTCAAGTTCGCCCGGCGCGCGCTTGCGGAGAAGGGCCCACCCCAGAGCCGCATCCGCCGTGGCGCTCTGATTCGCGTGCAGAAGGTCGGTAAGAATGGCTGGGAGATCCTGCAAATGCCTCAGGTGGAGGCGGCGTTGATTTCCATGGATCCTCGGGACGGCGCGCTCCGTGCCGCGATAGGCGGATTCGACTTCGGTCGCAGTCAGTTCAATCACGTGGTACAGGCTTGGCGGCAACCGGGCTCAAGCTTTAAGCCGTTCATCTACTCCGCCGCACTGGAGAAGGGTTTCACGGCCTCCTCCATTATCAATGACGCGCCCTTGTACTTTGACGCGCAGCACACCGGGGACGAGGCCTGGGAGCCCAAGAACTACGACGGCAAATATGAGGGCCCGATGCGCCTTCGTACCGCGCTAGCCAAGTCCAAGAACCTGGTTTCAGTGCGCATCTTGCAAGCCATCGGTCCGCAGTACGCCCAGGATTACGTGACCCGGTTCGGCTTCGATCCGACGCGCCACCCAGCTTTCCTGACCATGGCTTTGGGTGCGGGAACGGCAACGCCGCTGCAAATGGCCGTGGCCTATTCAGTGTTTGCCAACGGGGGATTCCGCCTGACCCCTTACCTCATCGAGCGCGTCGAGGACGATTCGGGTCAATTGCTGGAACGTGCCGAGCCCGTTCGGGCTGGCGAGGGTGCGGAGCGGGTGCTCGACCCCCGCAACGCGTTCATCATGGCGAACATACTGCAAGATACGGTCAAATACGGCACGGCGGTTCGCGCCCGGGCGCTTCGACGTACCGATTTGGCGGGGAAGACCGGCACCACCAACGAGTACGTCGATGCTTGGTTTGCGGGCTTCACCCCCGATCTCGTTACCGTGACTTGGATCGGTTTCGACCAGCCCAAGAGCCTCGGCGACGGCGAAACCGGCGCGCGGGCAGCGTTGCCCATTTGGATGGACTTCATGAAAGGCGCCCTGAAAGATATTCCCCAGAGGGACTACCCTGCTCCGGAGGGCATAGTTGCAGTGACAATCAACCCGCAAACCGGGCTGCGCGATCCGGTGGATGGAACCGTGGAGTACTTTTACGCGGAATACGCGCCCCCGGCGGCTGAGGAGAACGCCCAGGCGGGGCCGGTCAAGCCCCTTGAACTGTTCCGGGACCAGATCTTCTGAGAGCGAATCCGGAATGCCCAAGGACACTTCCACCCGGGGGCTGCAGATGAGGGAACTCATCGCCCAACAGGCCGCACGGCTCATCGCCGAGAGCGGCATCGAGGACTACGCTTTGGCCAAGCGCAAGGCTGCCCAGCAGATGGGTGCGCCGGATACGCGAAATCTTCCGAGCAACGGCGAGGTGGAGCAGGCCCTGCAAACCTTTCGCGGGCTGTTCCAACCGGAGCGGCATGCGGCGGTATTGCGAGAACTTCGGGAGCAGGCGTTGCGGGCCATGCGCCTTCTGCAAAGCTTCAATCCGTATCTCACCGGCTCCGTGCTCAGCGGCAGTGCCGGGCCCCATTCGGATATCAATCTGCTCCTCTACACGGACAGTCCGAAGGATGTGGAACTCTTTCTCATCAATCGCCAGATACCCTATCGCTTGGGAGAGCGGCGTTCTGGCGGACCCGACGGCTTTCGGGTGGTACCGGTCTTTACGTTATCCAGCGAGGGCGTTGACGTGAATGCCGTGGTGCTGTCTCGCACCGACGAGCGAACCAGCGTCAGGCCCAGGTCCGGCGCCCCGGGCCCCGGGCGGGTCAATCCCGGTGGGCTGGAAGAATTACTGCGAAACGCGTAGCTGGGTGCTCTGCCGCCTAGGCCGATTGCTGCCGAAGCCAGGCGGCGGCTTCGAGGGCGAAATAGGTGAGAATGCCGTCCGCCCCGGCCCGCTTGAAGGCGAGGAGAGCCTCCAGCACGCAGGCTCGTTCTGAAAGCCAACCATTGCGGGCGGCGGCCTTCAGCATGGCGTACTCGCCGCTCACCTGATAGACGAACGTCGGAGCGCCAAAGGTCTCCTTCACCCTCCGCACAATGTCGAGGTAAGGCATCCCCGGTTTTACCATCACCATGTCGGCCCCCTCGTCCAAGTCGAGCCCGACCTCCCATAACGCCTCATCGGTGTTTGCCGGGTCCATCTGGTAAGTGTACTTGTTGCCCGCCCCCAGGTTTGCTGCGGAGCCCACCGCGTCACGAAAAGGGCCATAGAAACTCGAGGCATATTTGGCCGAATAGGCCAGGATGCGCGTATGGATATGACCATGCCCGTCGAGGGTGGCCCGGATTGCCCCGATACGACCATCCATCATGTCGGAGGGAGCAACAACGTCAGCACCCGCCTTGGCGTGAGTAAGCGCTTGCTTTTGAAGCACGGACACTGTGGCGTCATTCAGGACATATCCGGTTTCATCGATCAGCCCGTCTTGCCCATGGCTGGTGTAGGGATCCAGGGCGATATCCGTAACGACGCCCAATTCAGGAAATCGCGCTTTTAGTTCCCGCACCGCTCGCGGAACCAGTCCGTCGGGATTGGTGGCCTCGGCTGCGTCTGGGGTCTTAAGCGCAACGTCGATCACTGGGAAAAGCGCCAGCGCGGGAATACCAAGGCGCATGCATTGCTCGGCTTGGTGCAGCAGCTTGTCCA